>JADFJB010000093.1 GCA_022566355.1 candidate division KSB1 bacterium | reverse complement strand
CTCTATTTGGAAGATGCAAAAGGGAGTTTCCTGGATATCGGTTGTAATGCCGGCACTTACTTTGATTTCATGAAAGGGGATCGGGTTGTTGGCATCGATTTATCATTTTCAATACTTCGGAAAGCAAGGGAGAGAAGCAAGAGCCTGGTTAAATCGAATCGCTATGATTTTCTTGTTGGAGATGCGCAAGTTTTAAATTTTCTTCGGCCAAACCAATTTGATTTAATATTGTGCTCGGAGGTTTTGGAACATCTTCTCGAGCCTCAAAAAGTATTTGCAGGAATAGCAAATCTATTGAAGCCTGGTGGCAAAGCATTAATTACCACACCAAATTACCGTAATCAAAAACCAACCTGGGTTCCTCTTGCCGGTTTAAAATCATTTGTTGAAGGTGATACCTATTACCATACTGCTTATCGCCCCGAAGAATTGATGGAAATGGCTTTGCAGGAAGATTTAAGAATCATGGAGTCCGGCACACTGGAGTGGCAAATTAAGTATGCCGCAAAGTTACCGGCTTTAAAGTATGTAGTGTATCGATTCCTAAATCGACACCTTTTTAAAAGTGAAGGTTTTGATCGTTTGAATTTTGTTTTTTTTGAGAAATCCACTCTGGCGATTTACTGGTTGGCCCGGAAAACCGGTCTGGAACAGCTGTTCAAGCGCTATATCAAAGAAGGGGTTCGTAGCTATATTTATGTGCAGAAGTAAAATGAAATCTCAATTTCCAAGCATCAAATAACAAATAAATTCAAATAAGCAATTCTTCAAATTACAAAAATCGAACTTAATTAAAATATTTGGACATTGGTATTTGAGTATTTTGATTTATTTGTTATTTGAGATTTGTATTTTGGAGCTTCCTATCTCAAAAGTTAGTTGCTCAAGACTAACCTGCTAAGTTACGCAATCAATGAGAAGGAATATGAGGGAAGATTACTGTGTCCGCACCAATTCGTACTCAATCAATGTTCTGATTAATTCGCGAAAAACGGATTCATATCTATAATTTCTTAATGAAAATTGTTCCGGAATATTTTCCAGAATTGAAATCATAGGACCGGCTTTTTTGATTTTCATCCTATTTTGATCGATATTCGGAATTATGGTAATCCATAATTTTAAGCGAAGCGGGCTTTCACCCTGATTTCCAAATTGGAAAATGATTTTTGGTAATGAAGATGGAGCACTATCTGAAATATTATGCCTGATATGCCAAACCTTCCCGGTTGGAAATGTAACTTTGGCAGTGTAATTGCTCCCATCAATTGAGAAGAGATTTTCGGGTAATGCGGGTATTTCATAAGTAATGACTGAAATGTCTTCGTAGTTGTAGCCATCTAATGTTACTTCCAAAGCCCGGTAAAAGTATTCATAAATATGTTTCCATTCATGGGTCAATTCGATTTTCTTTAGTTCTGTCTCAACAATTCTACTCTGTAATTCGTGTCTTTTATTATCTTCTTCAAGAGCGCCTTTGCTAATCCAATCTTTAAATTCCTCTTGAATTTTCTTAATTTGCTTTTTCGATATGTGATCCGCACGCTTTTGTTGAACCGAATCAATTTTCTGAGCCAGTGAATCATATTGTTCCTGGTAGGTTAGAAAATTTTCTGAAGCTGTTTTTTTGCCCTGATTTATACTGCCAAAGATAGCCAAAAAAGTACCGATTGCAATCAAGATAATTCCTGAAATGATGTAAGGATTCATATTATTAAATTAATGTTTAAATTTGTTTGTGCCATCAAAAAGATTGTGATCAGATAATTATTCCATATTGGATTAGATAAGAAGGTTGTTTTGACTAATAGTCCCTGGTATTTTGTTAATTCGGGAGTGCAACTCCTTTTGTGCAGGTTTTTTTTTAACATTTTTCAACTGGTCATTCATATTACCAATTACTACATATTGAATTTACGTTAGAATATTGCTCCATTGATTACCTACCTGCAGGCCGCTAAACAATCCGGCTTTTCTGTTTCTTCCTTCTCTTAGAATAGATTCATATATCTCTCGCCATCCAGCATATTTATAGGGAGAAAAATAGGAATTATGCCACAGAATAGTTAGACATCCATTGAATTTTTGGACTTCATCCATAAGACTTATGATATCCGGCAATATTTGATCAACAGGAGTGTTTTTATAAACACGATAGGTCATCTCCATGATAATCAAGGGGATTTCCATAAATGAATACGGTTTATTGTCTGAAATATTGTATGGAACAAAAGGGAATGCAATTCCATATCGGAAGCCGACTTCTTCAGAAAAACCCATTGTTGTATCATATTTAAGTCCTGATTTTTCTAAGATGTCGAATGTTCTGGATCGATCGAAAAAGAGATAATGGAAGCGAATACCGTAAATATGCGTCGAAAGATCATCGATCTCTTGTCGAATCATATCTTCGCTTAAGTGCGAGGTGATACTGCCATGAACTCCGATTTCTGAACCCCTATCCTGGATTTCCTGAAAGACTTTCCGAAATTTGTTTTGTTGGATCGCATAGTCAGCATTTTCATAGACTTCCGGATAGCCGAAATACCTGGCAAAAAAAGAATGCTTCTTGTACGATTTATATTTTTTATCGTTTTCATTTCTTTCAGCATTCAGTTTATTGATATCTAAATAAATCTTGCCATTTTTGCTCAAAAAATAGAATGAAGAATGTGCAGAGAATTTTTTCTCGATATTTAAAATCTCATTAAAATTAAACCAGGTATCCTGTTTGAAAATTCTTTGATAAAATATTTTCAGAATAGATAATAAATGAAGTTTCTTAAATTGAGCAAATGCATCCTCTTGCCAGCCTGTTTCACATTGATCGATGTCGTGAGTCAGGCATATGCCGAATTCATTATTTTCCCAGTTAGTAATTTGAAGTTGGATATTGTAAGTTTTCTCAATGGCAGTTTTTAATATATCAAAATAATAATTTACTATGGGAAGGTGAGTAATATTCAGCTTATTTTGAATACTCTCTACAAAAGGATATCGCCAGGCTTTTTTTTGTTTCATAAAAACAAATTCCTGCCAACCACTCAGAAAAAAAAATGCCGAAGCCAAAATATCATAACGAACAAATGCTTGCTCTTCTCGGATTTCCAAAATTTCTTTTTCGTCGGAAGGATCAAATAAAAAGGGAATTGTCGTGTTATGCCATTTTCGCCATTTTACGTTTTCAATTGAATACGGTTGTAAAGAATCAAAATAATTAGTATTGCTTTTATGGATATTTATTTTTTGGTCGGTAGTGCCATAACCAATAGAAATGTTATCCGGCACATCATAAATTGTTTTGAAATATCCTAATATATATTTAAATTTTGGATTCATAAATGGATTCTGTACAATTAATAAAATCAGCTTAATTTATATGAAAAGCAAATTAGCTTTTGTTATAATATTTGTTATAATAACAATATTTAAGCACATTTCCATCGTGAATTCTGCAAGAGAAAATTAATAGAATATATGTATTAATGAAATATTTAAAATTTAAGTTTGAAAGCTACTTGATCAGAGGCGCTGAACAAGCGGAGAGATTGGCAAATAAATTAAGAGGAGCAGCAGATAGATTATCAACGGAGAACCAGGTTTTTATCGCTGACTGCGAGAGAACAAATTGGGAAAATGTAAGAACTTGCTTTGTGTTATCTACTGGCCGGTGTGGAACTTTCTTGCTGAATAAGATACTTCAAACATCCCCAAACGCTTACCCGGAGCATAAACCAAAACCTGAGTTGTATCGAACCTCCAAACTTGCTTATGAACAGATTGATAAAAATCCCGACCTATTTAAAGAAGTTATTAAAAGTGCAAGGGAGGAGTACTTACTTAAAGCAGCGAGGCAAAAAAGAGTTTTTATCGAAACAAACAATCAAATTACTTTTTTTGCTCCAATTATTAAGGACGTTTTTCCCAATACAACTTTCATCCATTTAGTCAGGCATCCAGGTGATTTTGTGCGGAGTGGAATTAGAAGAAATTGGTACACGGGAAAACACGATCACGATATCGGCCGTATCGTTCCGATTTCAGACGAGATAAAAGAACGCTGGCAAGAATTCTCTTCAATTGAAAAGATCGGCTGGCTGTGGAACGAAACCAATCAATTTATTGAGGATTTTAGAGAAACATTGGCAGGAGATTATTTGCTATTTGTAAAAGCGGAAGAACTTTTTACTGATCCCCAGGTTACAGAGAAAATATTTAAGTTCTTATATCTGGATGGATTTCAACGAAAAAAACTTCAAAAACTTATCCAAACACCAGTGAATAGGCAACGGAAAGGTCGCTTTTCTGAATATAAGAATTGGACACAAAATAATAAACAACAGCTTAAGAATATCGCAACTTTAGCTGAAAAATATGGATATGAGTTATAACAAATCTAAAGAATGCGTAAATATGTACCATTTTATTTTTTAAATTAACCACATTACTTGAAGGTTAAGTTCTTAAGTTTAATTTAAAATGATTAAATCAACGTTAAAAGCACTTCTTATAAAATTTCTTAATAAAAGAAATCTTACCATAGTACCATTTAATAAATTCGAAGGAAAATTGGAAAAGGTAAAATATGACTGGTTATTGAATCAAAACATTAATACGGTTCTTGATGTTGGAGCTTCACACGGACAATTTGCAACTAAAGCTAGAACATTGTTTCCAGAAGCAATGATATATTCATTTGAGCCTATTCCGAGCTCCTATAAAATATTAAACAAAAAATTTAAAGCAGATAAAAACTTTAAGGCTTTTAACATTGCCTTAGGTAATACTACAGGAAAAACAGAGTTCTATCAAAACAATCATGTGGGTTCATCTTCATTTTTAGAAATATCAACTTTACATATAGATGCCCACCCATATACTAAAAACTATTCTAAAATTAACATAACTGTTGATAAACTTGATAATATAATTAAAGCTGAAGAATTAATACTTAACATCATTTTGAAAATAGATGTACAGGGATACGAAAAAAAAGTTTTAGAGGGGGCAGAGGAGTTATTAAAAAATGTACAAATCATATATACCGAAGTAAGTTTCAATGAGTTATATAACGGGCAACCATTAATTAATGAAATCGTTGATTTTTTAAAAGAAAGAGGGTTTAAAATAATAGGGATAGAAAACGTATCTCAGAGTATAAAGGATGGCACTTTTTTACAGGCTGATGTTTTCTTTATGAATAATTCTTAGCTTAATGTTTTTATGGTCAATTGATTAACCTGAATAATTCATAAAATTATTTAGGCCCCCCTCTCTGCCTATATTAATGAGACAAAAAGTTGCTTTTAATTTAAGCTAGAATTAATAGCTTTAAGAGGGTGAGAAAAGGACGTTGAAATGTTAGCTAGAGATAGTATTATGACAGCAGAGAAGCAAGGATCATCAGAAACGGAAGGAAGCCGTAGGCTGACTGGAGATTCTACAGAAGGTATGTGTTTTTATACTATCCGTAACTTTTAGAACATAATCTTTATAATCTTTTAGTTGAACATTCTCTTCGTTGAGAAAATAATAAAAGTTGTTATTATGATAAAAATGTTTAATATGGCCTTATTAGGATGATTCTATCAAATCCATGTAATACGCCGTTTATTAATTTGCTATAGCTCTGCAGAAATCCCTTCATGGCTTTTTATCTGCAATACAATAATTTTTAATTTGTTTGCAGCCTTGAGCTGCGATATGAATAGATCAAGTTAGTTAATTTAAATTAAGGTTTATTAGTCGTGTCATTTACTAAGAATATTCAAAAGTATTCATTTTTATGATGAACCAAAATTTGACTATCTGTTCAATCATATAGGATTTGTTAGCAAAGGTGTTTATTTCGATTTGAGAAACAATGACTTCAATTTTATAATTTTCTCTTCAATTTCTGAGCCTCGCTGGTAATAAAGAAAAATTAACCGATAAAAATGCAAGAACCGAAAATAACACTTGAGTTGGCTTTACAACATGGATTATTAAAAGAGGAATATGAGAAAATTTGCGAAATTCTGGGCCGGACTCCAACTTATACGGAATTGGGAATTTATTCAGTAATGTGGTCGGAGCATTGCAGTTATAAGAATTCTTTAGTGCTATTAAGAACATTACCCAAAGAGGGCCCTTCTATTCTTGCCAAGGCCGGTGAAGAAAATGCCGGATTGATAGATATTGGCGGTGGCTTGGCGGTCGCATTTAAAATTGAGAGCCACAATCATCCCTCGGCTGTGGAACCTTATCAAGGCGCCGCAACCGGGGTAGGCGGCATTATGCGCGATATATTTACCATGGGCGCCAGGCCTATTGCGGCATTAAATTCACTAAGATTTGGGACATTGGAGAATAGCCGCAATCGATATCTGTTCGATGGTGTTATTCGCGGGATCGGAGATTATGGCAATTGTTTAGGCATTCCAACAGTTGCCGGTGAAATTTATTTTGATGAAGCCTATTCTGAAAACCCGCTGGTGAATGCCATGTCGGTAGGAATTGTTAAAACCGATCGAATCGCCAGGGCAATCGCTACGGGAGTCGGTAACCCGGTTTTTATTTTCGGTTCACGAACCGGGAGGGATGGGATTCATGGCGCTACGTTTGCGTCCGAAGAAATTAGTGAAGAGTCGGAAGGAAAGCGACCACAAGTCCAGGTCGGTGATCCGTTTACGGAGAAGCTGATTATGGAAGCCACTTTGGAGATGATCCAAAAGGATTGCATCGTTGGCATCCAGGATATGGGCGCTGCCGGAATCACCTGTTCTGCCGCCGAAACTGCTGACAAAGGCGGATGCGGCATCGAGTTAGAACTGGATAAAACGCCGCTGAGAGAAAATGGCATGACCCCTTATGAAATCCTCTTGTCCGAATCACAGGAAAGAATGCTTGCCATTGGCAAAAAAGGACGCGAGCAAGAAGTTATTAATATCTGTGAAAAATGGGATTTAAACTGGGCCATTTTTGGTCGGGTAACCGAAGGAAATAAACTTAAGGTAAATTGGGAAGGGGAAACCGTAGCGGAAATTCCGGTGGAATCCTTGGCCGCAGGTTCAGGAGCGCCGGTTTACGAAAGGGAAGCCAGAAGACCGGAATACCTGGATAGTATTAATCATTTTGATTTTGAGCAGTTGGAACAACCAAAAGATTTGAATGTAGTACTTCAAAAACTATTAGCCAATCCAAATATCGCAAGCAAGTCCTGGGTGTACGAACAATATGATACCATGGTAAGAACCAATTCCGTGATATTACCAGGCTCTGATGCCGCCGTTATTCGGATTAAATCCACCAATAAAGCTCTGGCGATGACAACCGACTGCAACGGTCGTTATGTGTATTTGAATCCACGCAGGGGAGCACAAATAGCCGTTGCAGAAGCTGCCCGTAATGTGGTTTGCACGGGAGCAAAACCGTTGGCGGTTACCAATTGCCTTAATTTTGGTAATCCTTATAAACCGGAAAGTTTTTGGCAATTCAAAGAAGCCGTCCTTGGTATGGGAGAAGCATGTAGAGTCTTTGAGACGCCCGTTACCGGCGGGAATGTCAGTTTTTATAATGAAAGTCCGGATGGCGCTATTTATCCAACACCGGTCATTGGAATGATCGGATTATTGGAAGATATAGACCATGTCACTCCATCCTCTTTTCAAGAAGAAGGAGATGCGATTTATATTCTGGGAAAAACTTTCGGTGAAATCGGTGGATCGGAGTACTTGTCAACGTTTTTCGACTTAGTAAAAGGGGATGTGCCTAACCTGGATTTGAATTTTGAGAAAAGGTTGCAGCAATTTCTTTTGGAAGTCATTCAATCCGGGATGATCCAATCGGCGCATGATACTTCGGAAGGCGGTCTTGCGGTTGCATTGGCGGAATGCTGTATCATAAATAGAACCAATCCATTAGGTGCATCTATTCAATTAGAAATGGATGGCAGACCTGATTTTATCCTGTTTGGCGAAGATCAATCCAGGCTAGTTGTGACATGCAACCAGAATAATCGGGAGAAGTTGGAATCCTTAGCATTGCGAAGAGAGATTCCACTTCAATTTCTTGGAGAAACGGGTGGAGATAAATTTAGAATCAATGATTTGATAGAAGTATACATTCATGAAATCATGGAAATTTATTATAACGCGATCCCTGCAATAATGAGTTTGTAAGTTGCCACTCTGAAATGAATCTAACTGACAAAAAATTCTTTGATGCATTCAATCGAGAAGTAGGATTTGAAATTCAAGAGTGGTTTGAAAATTATGACTTCAGTGAAGCAAATGGAGATTTGGGAACTAAAAATGCCGTTTCGGCTGTTTTCTCTTCTAATATCGAGGGCAATACGGTTGATCTGAATACTTTCATGAACCAAAGATTAGCAAGGGAAAAATTCACAAAGAGTAAAGAAGTAAAGGAAATAGAGGATTTGATTGCTGCTTATCAATTTGCACAATCAAATACCTTAACTGAAGATCATTTATTGGCAGCTCATAAGATATTATCAAAAGGATTTTTGAACAAGGCCAGGCAGGGTAAATATAGAAACGAAGCCAGTGGTGTTTATAATGAACAGGGTCTGGTTTATTTAGCCGTCGAACCGGAGAAGGTAGTCAATGAGATGAAAAGATTTTTTGAGCAAATCAATGAGTTTTTGGCAAATGATTTTAAAATAGCAGAAGCTTTTTATTCTGTTGCTATTGTTCATTTAATATTTGTTCACATCCATCCATTTTCCGATGGCAATGGCCGTGTGGCCCGGTTATTGGAAAAATGGTTTTTAGCAGGCTGCATATCGCCGGATGTTTGGAAACTTATTTCGGAAAAATATTACAAAGAGCATTTGAATGAATATTATCAGAACATTAACTTAGGGGTTAATTTTCACGAATTGAATTATGATGAATGTCTGCCATTTTTGACGATGTTGCCTAAAAGCTTAACTTGAATGACCCCTCGATACGCAATCATTAAAAAACCATGATTACTACTCGGGAGGCTCGTTTTAGTTTTATTGACCAAGAGGAGCATCCTGAGTAACCGACTTCAGTCGGTGTATCGAAGGGTGCTAATTAAATGAACATGAATCGTTAGTATCCTTGCAATGAAAACTCAGTAGAATTAAAAATTAATTGAGAATAATAAAATTTACAATATTAATCATTTATGAACTTAACTGAATTTCCTTCGAAAAAACTAAAAACGGTTCTCAGTGAACTTCGCAGCGATAACCAGTTCACTGCCAACGTTACAGAATGGAAAATACTGGATGCCAAACCAGCCCAATTTTCCGGCTTTCCGGATGATATTGACGGGAAATTGATATCCACATTAAGACAAGTAGGCATCGATCAACTTTATACACACCAGGAGCAAGCCTACCGCTCCATTCGAGCAGGCAAAAATGTTGTCGTTGTAACACCGACAGCATCAGGGAAAACACTGTGTTATAATTTGCCGGTTCTTCAGACTATTTTAGAAGAAAAAGAATCACGGGCGCTTTATATGTTTCCCACAAAGGCGTTGTCGCAAGATCAAGTGGTTGAGCTGCAAAAAATCGTTACGGATTTGGGCAGTGATATAAAGACCTACACTTTCGATGGGGATACACCCGCCGATGCCAGGAGAGCGATCCGCACTAGCGGCCACATCGTCGTTACCAATCCGGATATGCTGCATCAGGGCATCCTGCCGCATCACACACGCTGGATAAAATTATTCGAGAATTTGAAATTTGTGGTCATTGACGAGATTCATCATTACCGGGGAGTTTTCGGAAGCAACCTGTCCAATGTGATTCGGCGGCTGAAACGGATCTGTAAATTTTATCATTCGAACCCTACTTTTATTTGTTGCTCGGCAACTATCTTAAACCCCAAAGAGCTTGCAGAAAAAATTATCGAGGAGCCGTTTCAATTAATTGATACAAACGGCGCTCCCCAGGGTGAAAAGCATTTCATTTTTTACAATCCGCCGGTTGTGAACCAGGAATTAGGGATCAGACGATCTGTAGTCAAGGAGGCCGCCAGGATCGCTCGACGATTTCTGCAACATAATATTCAATCGATTCTGTTTGCAAGAAGCCGGCTTCGTGTTGAGATTCTTACAAAATACCTAAAAGAGATGATGCCCCGTTCCCGCAAGCCCACAGACAAGATTAAAGGTTACCGCGGCGGCTATTTACCCCTGGAGAGAAGGGAGATCGAGAAGGGCCTGAGAAACGGCTCTATTTTAGGAGTTGTAAGCACAAATGCATTGGAGCTTGGCATCGACATCGGTCAATTGGATGCCTGTATCATGGTTGGTTATCCGGGAACTGTGGCCAGTACCTGGCAGCAGGCCGGAAGGGCAGGGCGAAGAGCGGATGTTTCCGCAGCAATTTTGGTCGCCTCAAGCGCTCCTATCGATCAGTACATCATCAATCATCCTGAATATTTTTTTGGCAAACCGCCTGAGAGTGGAATTGTCAATCCCAATAACTTGATGATATTGATGAATCACGTCAAATGCGCAGCATTTGAATTACCCTTTGAAGAATCGGAAAAATTTGGCATCGATGCAACCATTGAGATGCTGGAATATCTCGAAGAAAAGCATGTGCTCCACCGTCAGAATGGCCGGTTTTATTGGACCAGCGAAATCTACCCGGCTCAGGAAGTGAGCCTGCGCAGCGCTTCGTCGGAAAATTTTGTCATTGTGGACACCACCAATCCGGATCCTAAAGTAATCGGTGAAATCGATCTCTACACTGCACCGCTACTTCTTCATGACGAAGCTATCTATATCCACCAAAGCCAGCAGTATCATGTGGACAAACTGGATTGGGATCGCAAAAAGGCTTACGTGCATGAGGTGAATGTCGATTACTACACAGACGCCCAGGAAAAAACCGATTTAAAGGTATTGGATATTTTCGAAAAAGAACCAACGCCGGGTGGTTATAAATTGTTTGGCGAGGTGACGGTTAATACCACGCCAACCATGTTCAAGAAAATCAAATTTAACACCCACGAAAATGTTGGGTTTGGCAAGATACATCTACCTGAATTGGAAATGCATACCGCATCTTACATGTGGCAAATCGATGATGAAATTGAGGCTGAGATAAACCTGAATAGTTTTAACTTTGGCGACGGCATGAAAGGGTTAAGCAATGTTATGAAATCTGTAGCTCCACTGTTTATTATGTGCGATCCCAAAGATATACACTCGGTAGCAATGCTGAAATCTCCTTTTCACCAACAGGCTACGCTTTTTATATATGATGGCTATCCCGGCGGTATCGGTTTAAGTGAAAAGTTGTTTGAAATTCATGACCGGTTGCTGCTTTCAGCCAAAGAGCTGATTCAAAGTTGTTCATGTGAGAATGGTTGTCCCTCATGTGTCGGACCTGTCCTTGAAGTCGGTGATCTTGGCAAGAAAAGTACGATGGCAATTTTGGAATTGGGTGTTGGGATTTACCACAGAGGCACAGAGGTACAGAGATAACGAATGAACCTAAAAGAAAAACTAGCCAGCCTGGATCGATATTCGACTTCAGCGACAATAGAACCACCTACAATAACTCACCCAACAATAGACACCCAACTAAACGGCGAAGAAATTTATACTAAATTTGGTTCATGTTGGCGGATTCAATATCGTTTTGATTTTTCATTTCATCACGGTAACTATCGAATGGGTGATCTTTTGTCGCATGAACCTGCTCCATTAAAATTTATAGCCAAGGCGCATGGCTATGAGAACATTAACCTGAAAAATCTTCTTTTTGTAGATACGGAGACAACGGGACTATCAGGAGGAGTTGGGACAGTCGCATTTTTGCTTGGGACAGGATATTTTCAAGACAACACTTTTATCATCGATCAATTCTTCATGCGGGATTTTTCAGAAGAAGCTTCGATACTTTTTGCTTTTCAAAATCAGCTTAACCGGGCGATTGAAGGTTGCGGCGCTGTAGTCAGCTTTAATGGTAAGTCGTACGATTTACCATTGATCTTCAATAGAATGATTTTTAACAGGTTTGCAAAGCCGGTAAACCGATTCAAGCACATTGATATTCTACATGCAGCTCGAAGAATATGGAAGCGTTCTTTAATTGACTGCTCTCTTACAAATGTGGAAGCGAATATCCTGAAGGTTCATCGGGTGGATGATATACCCGGTTACCTGATTCCCGAAATGTATTTTCAATATTTACGAAATAACGATCCGGCAAATCTTAACCAGGTATTCCTACACAATAAATTGGATATCCTGACCCTTGTCGGCTTATTGGATGAGATGGTTCAGCTCTATTGTGGCAATAGGGAGATAACAGAAGAACAAGTGGATTGGCTTACAATGTGTAAGGCCTTTGATGAACTGCAGGCATACGATGAGGGCCTTGCTTTTTACACCAGGCTGGCTGATTTAGAGTTACCTAAAAAAATGAGAACCGAAACGTTGTTGCGTATTGCGGCAATTCACAAGAAATGTAATCGGTTCGAAGAAGCTATGAGCTATTGGTATGAAGCAATAAAGCAAGATGGTCTTTGTTTGGCAGCATTCGAAGAATTAGCCAAAGCTTACGAGCACCAGGCAAGTGATTTTCCTCAAGCTCGGGAGCTTACCCGGAGAGCCCTGCTGAGTATTGAGGTTATAGATAAATTCAGGCCCAATGGTTTTGTCAAAGAGTACAAAGATAAATTTTTGCACCGATTGCAAAGATTAGATAAGCGGATTGGGAGAGAACAAGATTGAAATTGATTGTTTTGTTATTCAATATTTTTGATCTCTGTGCCTCCGTGCCTCTGTGGTAATTCGAATGCTTCCTCTAAAAATCAAACTTCTTGTAATCGGAAAAATCAAGCATTCCTACTTGCAAGAAGGAATTCAGGATTATCTTAAACGTTTGAAGCATTATGCAAATGCGGAAATTGTCGAACTGCCGCAAAAGCGATTATCATCAAATTTGTCGCAAAATGAGATTCTCCGTCACGAATATGAACTTTTTCATCGGCAGATCGATTCAGCAGAATACCTCATCTCGTTGAATAAAGAAGGAAAAGTGTTCGATTCTTTAGGCTTTGCAAATGCGTTGCAAGCCTTCATGAACCAGAATCGCAACCGGGTTAGTTTTTTAATAGGGGGTGAGTTAGGGCTTTCAAAAGAACTGCTGGCAAAATCTAATGAAGTTTGGTCTTTCTCAAAACTCACTTTTACCCATGACATGATGCGGCTGATTTTCCTGGAACAATTGTACCGGTCATTCACAATTTTAGCGGGGCAGAAATATCATAAGTGATTATTAAACTTAGGGTAACTTCTTGCGGTCTTGTCTATTATCAAACACAGAATGTATTATTACGTCTTTATCTTCAATTGAATAGAATATGAAAAAAGGAATCTCCGAATCACACATCTGTGGAAATTCGAATAACATAGGTGGTACATTTCAGGAAAGGTAAGTATGCCTTTTATCGCTATCTCAATGCAGTCTAAGAATTCAGATCCAAGTCCTCGCCTCTGCTTTTCGTACCATGTGAATGTCAACTCTACGTCTATTTTTAGCACGTTCAGTATAACGAAGCCTCACTTATATTTTTCCCTTAGTTCTTCATGAACTTCTTTATATTTATGAAGAGTTAGCTTCCCATTTTTGTATTCTTTATATCTTTTGCCCAGTTCAACTTTTTGCCATTCAGGTAAGGGTAATTCTGAATTGCTGCGAGCAATTGAATCCCAAATATCTTCAACAAGTATCAGTTTTTCAGACAAATCCAACTTATCTATTTCTTTAATGATTTGATTTGGCCTCATATCAGTACCCTATAATTAACAGTTAAGGTTTCCAACAAAATCACAAAATTTAAACTCAAGATTTAATTAGAATGTGATAGGTTTGGGATCTTTCGACCCCTTTCCCAAGCTTAATTAGGATTTTATAAATTTACAATTAGATTTTAATTCCTTCAGCATAATAGTTTATTATGATTTTAGATAAGTCTTCAAATCTCTATAATAATTTTCATGAGGACCGATTGTAATAAGTTCTATGTTATTTTCCTTTAATCGATATGAAAACAAGTATTGTGCATTTGATATCTTGAATTTATATACAAATATCCCTTTTAAATCGCCTTTTTTCTCTTCACCAAAAAGAGGATTCACTAACAGATTTTTAATTTGTTTATCCAGCTCATTTTTTTGTTTTTTGGAAAACTTTTTTACCTTTTTAGTAAAAAGTGGTGATTGAAACACTTGCAATGTTTTGGATTTATCCAAACCTGTATTCTTCCCCAATGCCACTATCCAATTGTTCTAAACCGATTAAAATTTCTTTAATAAAGCTGTAAGGTAAATCAGGATTTTCCTCAGATATTTTACCGATTTTTGCCCAAAATTCAATTTGACCTGTTAAGGAACGATTTTCAACCTTAGACTGGATTTTAGCAGCTTTTATTAATTTATCAGATATTCTAACTGCAATGCTCATCTTATACCTCATTATTGTATTTATGTTGTAAAGTAACCCAATATGTTGCAAATTGCAACATATTATAAAATAGGGATTCCGTTACAAATTTGTGAAAAATACTTGAAATCAAAATTGGTACGGTAAACCCCATGTGGCTAAGATTTAGCAGGGTTTTTTTTATAGATTATGGATTTCCAGTTGTTTTCTATTCAGAATTAAGTCATATTATTTTTGAAATGGAATAATAAAAAGCTTTAATTAACCAACAAAAATAGCCGATAACAACTTAAAACTTTTTAAGCGAGTATAAAATGACAATTAGAAATTCAATAAAAATAATCCGATGTGTTTTACTTTATTTTCTATTCCTAACATCTTCCTTTGTCATTGCCCAGGAGGCACCAGGCATATCAGAAAAAAGTTGTCTGTGGAAGGTGCAATCAGAAACCAATGTGATCTATTTGTTGGGATCGATCCATTATTTAAAAGCAGAAAACTACCCGTTACCGCAAGCCATTGAAAATGCTTTTGAGGATGTCCGGATATTGGTTTTTGAGATGAACCTGGATAGCGCCAGTACTCCCAAAAGTCAAAGCTTTATCATGCAGAAAGCCTCTTATGGTAACGATATGACATTGGAAAAATCGCTGAAAGCGGAGACTTACACCCTGGCTGGTGAGAAAGCAAACGAGATTGGATTGCCGATTGCAACGCTTAATGGCTTTAAACCATGGTTCTTCAGCCTATCACTCATTGCAGTGAAATTACAAAGCTTGGGCTACAATCCGAATCATGGTATCGATAAATATTTTTTTAATAAAGCGAAGGAAACTGAAAAGCAGATTCTGGCTTTTGAAACACTGGAATACCAAATCAACTTGTTTGATGAATTGTCTGATGACTTTCAAGAATTAATTGTCTTACAAACCTTAAATGAACTTGATGTCATCGAAACAGAAATCGACCAGCTTGTTGAGTCGTGGAAAAAAGGCGATGTAAAAGGTATGGAAGCAACCGTACTGAAAAGTCTAGGAGAGTTTCCGGAAATCCAGGAACGATTTATCAACAAGCGCAATAAGAATTGGCTGCCACAAATCATAGAATATTTACAGGCTAAAGAAAAAACCATGATAATCGTGGGGGCAGGACATCTCGTTGGAAAAGAGGGATTGGTAAATTTATTGCAGGATAAGGGTTACCAAGTCGACCAATTATAGCTTCTGGGCTTATTTCAAAAACGCATCAACACGGTTGATGCAATCCAAAATTACAATAATTTTTCAGCATAATCATGAATCAAATTATAAATCCTTCCGCCGGGGTAAACACTTCCGATTCCGCCTTTGTTGCATAAAACGATCACGCCTAATTTGTTGGCACTATGAAATCAATACTTGATGAGACACTTTTTATATTCCTTCACCAGACCATTTAGATAACGCTATTACCGCTGAACCTCCGAATTCAACCATTGGTCAGGTTTAGCCTATCCATTTGTAACAGCAGCGTATATTTGTATATGGAAACGAAACCAGGAAAGGAAGTGCGTATGAAAAAGCTAATTTTTGGATTGATGATTTTTGGGCTTTCGGTACCATTGTTACAGGCTTCGGATTACCGCGCCGTCAAAAACATAAGGCTAGCAATAGGCGACACTGTAAATACAGATCTTTTCGCCTTTGGACGTAACATCGATATTTTGGGCTATTTAAATGGTGATCTTTATGCAGGAGGGCAAAGAATCACCATTGAAGGTGTTGTTACTGATGATGTTGTTGTTGGTGGAGGAGATTTATTTATTCTCGGTAAAGTTGGTGGTGGGGTGATTTTCTTTGGCCGCTATATTCATATCGATGGCGAGGTGCATGGGGATGTAATTGCTTTTTGCGGGCAGGTATCCATTTCGAGTCGTGCGGTTATTCATGGCAACCTGATTGTCGGAACAGGTGAATTGAATTTATATGGCGGCTCAATCGGAGGTTATATTAAAGGCGGCGGCGGCAGAATCCATTTGGATGGCACCGTTGCAGGTTATGTGGAACTGGAAGCCGATCATATATCATTTGGACCGGGATATGATGCTAAAGAAGGAACATCCCTGAAACTAAATAAACCTTTAGATCAGGACGCGGAAAATGTACCGGCTGATTTGGAAGTCGAAAATCGTAAAAAACGCCTGTTTTTTACTCGTGGATTTTTCTATTGGTCCTTTTTTTCTATGTTTTTGATTGGGGTTGTTTTTACGTCTTTTTTTAAAAATTTTTGCAGAGATTATGTCACCTATGCCGGAACTGAGCAAATAAAGAGTCTCGGAATGGGATTGTTATTCTTAGTTGGAATTCCTGTCGTAATTGTAATATTAACAGCATTGGTTTTAACTATTCCAATCGCGTTAATTCTATTAGCATTCTATTTAATTATGCTCTATTTAAGCACCCTGTTTTCAGCGCTTTACCTGGGTGATTTTGTGATTACTCAAATAAAAAAGAATAATGGCTCAAATTTATTGATCGCATCATTGTTTGTGGGATTACTAATTGCGTATCTCTTACCTAAAATGCCCTATTTCGGTTGGTTAATAAACCTGGCTATTATCTGTTTTGGTTTTGGCAGTTTTGTACTATATATTTGGAAATTAAAGCAAACAAATAATCAACAAACTGCATGAGTCGATACCAAAAAATTCTTATTACTTTAGGAGCCGTCGTTATTGGCGGCTTCTTTTTATCTATTTTATTTTTTCCAAAAACGGAGTCTATCTACAAAGCACTCTCAATCGGTTATTTTTATGCAGTCACTGCAACCATTGTCTTTTTACTCGTCCATAAATTGATGGCCTCAAAATTAACGGTCTTACCAGCGGGACAGCAGTTGATTGTAAGAAGTTTGCTATACACCATAGCTATATCTTTTGCTTATCTAGCAGGTTTCGTTTTTCAAACCATCGTTCTTTTGCCCTTTCAAGATGTTCAAAATGCTGTCATTGATAATGCCTGGAAGGGATTTGTTTATATGATTTCTTCTTTATTCAAAGGAGAAACATCCGAAGAAATGTTTAGTTCCGAATTCCAAACCATTTCGATTACGTTCTTTGCCATGATTTTCTTAATCGGATTGGTTAGCATCGTCGGTAGTTTTGTGGAGGTCCGCTGGCAAGATAATAAGAAGAAGCGAGCGATCGAACAAGCTGAATTGCTGACGGTAAAAGCACAGCATGAACGGGATATGCTGGAAGCTGAAAATGTCAGGAAAACCAAAGAGCTTGAAGAAGCCCGGGATTTACAACTTTCCATGCTGCCTAAAACGATTCCGAAATTACCAAATCTTGAAATAGCTGTGTTCATGAAGCCCGCTACCGAAGTTGGAGGGGATTACTATGACTTTCATTTAGCCGGGGATAATACACTCACGATAGCTATCGGCGATGCGACAGGCCATGGCGCTAAAGCCGGAACGATGGTCACAGCCGCCAAAAGTATGTTTACTGTCCTGACAACAGATTTTGAAATTTTGGAAATACTCCAACGCATCAATCAAACGATTCGACAAATGAATTTGGGCAATTTATACATGTCCTTAACTTTAGCGAAATTCGTCGGAAATCAACTGCAAATCACCTCAGCCGGGATGCCGCCAACATTGGTTTATCGCACTCGCGAGAAGAAAGTTGAAGAGATTTTCCTGAAAAGTATGCCGTTGGGAGCGCATGATCATTTCCCTTTCAAAGATCAAAAAATTGAACTTTACCCCGGTGATACTATTTTACTCATGACAGATGGTTTCCCGGAGTTATTCAATCCAAGAAAAGAAATTTTTGATTATACCAGGGCTAAGCAATGCTTTGAGGAAGTTGCCGAACGATCACCCCAGGAAATTATAAACCATTTATTTAATTCAGCTGAAAATTGGAGAAATGACAGACCCCAGGAAGATGATATAACGTTCGTGGCGCTTCGTTTTCAGAAGCACTAAATCCGAAATCATAAACAAATTTTAATATCCAAATCTCAATGTCTTAAATATGGTAACTATTTTGGATTTGTTTGATATTTGAAGCATTATCATTTAGATATTGTTTAGATATTTGTGCTTCGGATTTCTGATTTAAGAAATAATATAGATCTGGAAACAATTTGAAAAAAATCTACAAAATATTACTGCTTATTTTTTCTGTATTAATGGGTGGCGCCTTTCTATCCTTTGTCTTTTTAGCCAGAACCGATTTGCTAGCAAAAGCTGTTGCAATTGGCTATTTTTATGCAATTTCAATTTTTTCAGTTTTTTATATGGTCCACAAGATTATTGCTGCCAAACTTTCCGTTTTTCCGTATTCTCAACAACTTATTCTTAGAAGCTTTTTATATGCAACTGCAGTCTGCTCAGCTTATCTCCTGGGGTTTGTATTTCAAACTTTTGTTCTACTACCTATTGATTCGATTAACGAAGCGTTCGTCGACAGTATATTGAAGGGATTCGTGTATCTTGTGACATCTTCATTCGGGGCAGGCCGGCCAACTTCATTGCTTAGTCCGGAGTTGCGGGCAGTTTCAATACCTTTTTTTGCCATGATTTTTCTTATCGGAATGGCCAGCCTGGTGGGGAGTTTCATAGAAATTCGCTGGCAAGAAAACAAGCAAAAACAAGCGCTTCAAAGCGCCGAACTAACAGCTTTGCGATCTCAAATTGAACCTCATTTCCTGTTTAATTCACTTAATACCATTGCTTCTTTTATCCGAAAAGATCCGGTTAAATCGGAACAGTTGGTTATTCAACTGAGTAATATTTTGCGTTATTTTTTCCAGGGAGCATCGCAAAATTTAATCGAATTACAACGAGAGCTGCAATTTACCCGGGAATACCTGAACCTGCTTCAGGCCAGGTTTGGAGAAATGCTGCAAGTGAAATGGCAAGAGAATGTAAACGGCGTTACTCAAAATGTGCCGGTATTATTTATGCAACCGATCATTGAGAATTCGATTCGCCATGGCTGGCAAAACAAAAACCAACCCTTCCAGATAAGTATTGAAATTAGTGAATTTGATGGAAAAATTCGAATCACAATTTCTGATAATGGCAGTGGAATTCATGAGGATATTTTGGCTAAATTGCCAATCGACGGAC
>JADFJB010000092.1 GCA_022566355.1 candidate division KSB1 bacterium | reverse complement strand
ACTGGCTGATGGTTTCTTCATAAACCACGAGCGCCTTATCGAGTTCATTCATTTCTTTCAGCACTTCAGCCCGGCCATTTTTTGGCACGACCTCATTGGGAAACTGGTTGATGGTCTCATCATAGGCAGCGAGAGCTTCATCGAGTTTATTCATTTCTTTAAGCACTTCAGCGCGGCCATTTTTTGCAAAGACATCGTTGGGGAACAGGTTGATGGTCTCATCAAATGCTGCAAGAGCTTCATCGAGTTCATTCATTTCTTTCAGCACTTCAGCACGGCCATTTTTTGCCACGACATCGTTGGGGAACTGGCTGATGGTCTCATCATAGGCAGCGAGGGCCTTATCGAGTTCATTCATTTCTTTCAGCACTTCGGCACGGCCACTTTTTGCGACGACATCTTCGGGGAACAGGCTGATGGTTTCTTCATAAACAACGAGCGCTTCTTTAGTAAAGCCATTCCTGCGCAAGAGTTCAGCTTGGGTACTAGGGATAACCGGATCTTCTACACCAAGCAAACCGGCATAAGTAATCAATCTCTCCGCTGTAGCAAGATCGTTTAAATCCATTGCTGTTTTGGCAAGGTTGCAGAGTGTCATTGCTAAGAACTCTTTCTTACCATGTTCCAGTTGGAATTTAACCAGATCGAACAAATAACTATCAGTTCGTTGAATATTATTCTGCTGTATCAACCGCTCAATTTGCATAATTTGCTGATCTACTTTTTCTTTGACAGCTTCAGAACCCATGCGTCTTGATTTCTGTACTTGTTGACGGCTTTGTATTCCAAAATCCTGAATTAATTGCTTAATAGGATCCACAACAACCGGTTTATCCGGTGTCTTAACGGATTCTTTTATAGCAGCTTTTTTTCCGGCAAAATTAAGTTTGGCTAAAAAATCGTTCACAAAATTATTGATGATAATTACACTTCGCTTGCTGCTTGGTAAGCTATTACTCAATTCTCGGTTTGATCCATAAGTGACAGTAAGCAACTTCATCTCACTTTTGTTTTCTTTGACAGCAGCATCGACCATATCAGCAAACAGTCCATTTTCGATAAATACACTTTCCGCTGCCGATTTTTCATCCAGTTCATCGAAGTATTGTGGGGCAAAATTTTGCCATACATTTTGAAGCACTCTTATTGACTCTTGAGACGCTAGCATATTTTCATAAAGTTCGGAAATTAAATCAGTATGCGCAGAATCAGCCAAGGATATTGCAGATTCAACCTCCGCAGATTCTGGCAAAATCCTGGCCAGGAATCTGTTTTTTACAAATTTGTAAACCGGTTTTTCTTGTATCAACTCTTCAGCGGCTTCGATCGAGAGCAATCGAGTATTGTCACTAAGGACAGGATCCATACCACTAATACACAATGAAAGCGCACGCTGGTTAGTTGTGTCAACAACCAAAGCATCTTTGATGCTGTCGATACTAATATTTTTGCCTGACATCACTTTATACTCGCCGCTGCTATCAATCAGGAATGAGAGGTCTCCGGACCGGCACTCCCTGGCCTGATCTTCATCGGCTACTCCAAGTGAAAAGTATCTTTCATTTTCAAGATAAATAGCTCTACCGATTTTGCCGGAAATGTATACTTGCTCTATCATTCTTCGATCCATTTTTGACCTGCGTTGTCGAGGTATTCTTTCGCATCCTCAAGCATTGCAGATTCAACCTTTTTAGGTAAAGATGACTTTCCTTGTACGGATTCTATGGCATTATTATCAAATGCACCATATATGTAAACTTCTATGAATCGGTCGGTATCATAGTTCCCTTCACTAAATAACAGAATTCCGGCAAATTCATCTTTTGGCAAATCTACGCTAATTTCATCCCCATGTTTTGCCACAGCTAGTTTATATTTTTCTTGCCAGGTCGCCCGGTATCCAGCTGGGATTGAGTCACCAATTGTTAGTTGTCTTTCTTTTATAAAATCGAAAGAATCATTCTCCAGCAGGACAGTTCTATTCTCAATAGCAATATTTCTAAGTTTAATAGCGAACGGGCCGTATGACTTAACACCGGTTCCGTCTATGGACAAAGCAGCATATCTTATGTTTTCGCCATAGCTTCCAAATAAGATTGCTTCGGCAATTTTTCGGTTATGGTCGTCTTGCTTATCGGCTGGTTTACGCACCTGTCCTTTTACCTGTAAACCATATGTTGAATAAAGAACTTTGTCATTCGTAACAAAATTGTACAAGAAATCTATATCAACATTAATGGTTGCGCAAGCATTCTTAACAAAATCTTCAAAACTTTTAAGCGCTTGGGTTGTATTATTTACCTCAGCAGTGGATTTGGCTTGCTGATATCTCAACTCGAGAGCTTCGACTTCCTCCTCCTGGTTTACTTCTCTAATGTGAGGGTATCCGATATCTTGCCCACATGTGGGACAAGACCGTTCCTGACTTTTTGATATATCAGTTTTGCAATTAATGCATTTCATTTGCTATGTTAAGTTATTTATTCAATTCCCTGGTTTGTCCTAATCAGTGGCTGAATTTTAAAGAAAAATAGCCAAATTAGTCTAGAGAAACAAGATTTATTTAAAAAAAAGTTAAACGACCTTAGTAAGTCAAATTTATTTATTGTAACCCAAAATCATTTAACTCCCAATTTCCTTTGAATAACAACCCTTCATAGAACACATAAGTGTTAAAACTCGGTCATATCTGAAATTATCTATGTTTTTGACTTAAATATTCTTTATTTTTACAGGAAGGGAAGCCCTAAATTGAGCGTGAGCTTACTAACTATGTTCCATTCTTTTAGATCAAAATTGCGTTCGACGCCACCGCCAAATGAGAACCACATTCCATTTCGAAATCTAACTTCTCCTCCGCCATTAAGTAGAAGCAATTCCATTTGATTTTGTTTTGAGTATTGTGCTTCCACAAACATTTTATAGGAATTACTTCCTATATATAAACGCGTTGATGCGCTACCCGAAAAATGAAAGTTGTTCCCCAGGCTATCCGATGGCGTTCCTACACTATCTCGTGCTGTGCCGGCCTTAAAGCCTAGAAGCCACTGACCCCACGAACTAATTCCTTTCGCATAAGTAAACCAGCCAGTGAATTTAACTGCTCGTAAGTTCTTACCCAATGAATCTTGAGCGCTAAAGAGCAGAGCGCCAGCAAGATCAAGGGCATCTTTATTCCAAATATTATCAATATTAGCTTTAGCAAGATCTATCCTGTTTTTAAGCACCGTATTCAAAGAGTCAATTAAAGTCTGCTGTATGGAACTTGGTTGTACTACTTCAGCTCCGCTTACTCCTGGAGGTGGCGGAGGCACATCATCCGAGATTTTCTTGAGCATTTCTTTAGTTATTTTCGTTATATCCTCCAGCAGTTCTTTGTCCCCACGAAGATCTGATTTATCGATAAAACTGGTCCGGAATCCAAACGCTATTTGAGTCGGGTTTGTTTCTCCTTCAAGTCGTTTTGTCCCGGCAGAAAGCCGCAACCTGTATAACCAGGGTTTATTCAAATATCCTTGAAGTGTTAACTCATTGCCCCCGATGAGCAACCCCGGAGAAAACTCAATCGCAAAAGCCCCTGGGATACTAATCTTTTGGCTTGAATTGATAAAGCTTGAAAAACTGGCGCCAAACTCTTTGACTGAAGAAGGCCTTAATATAGTGCTTGGTTCCGAGCCCAGAAGCTGGAAAGCTGGCGCTGCAGGAACAGCGAAATCGAGCCGAAATGAATTGGCAAGTACGGGAGGCACGGTTAAATCGCTAAAGGTTATGCCGGATGGCAATTGGCAAAAAGCGTCCATTGCATTTACCCCAAATAACAGAACAAATAATAAGATTTTACTAAAAGATTTCATAATTACATCTCCTCAGGCTTGCTCTAGAGTAGTGTATAAATTCAAAATGACACTGGGGTCATTTGTTTGGTTGGCAATCGTAACTTTGTCTAGTTCATTACCATCTTGTGTGATGGTCAATGTGGCGCTATAGCGATCGATCGGAGCCAAAAGGGCAATCACTACAACTGCCTGGACCCGTCGCTTGTTGTTTTCTTCGTTGGTTCCCGGGAGTTTGTATTTGTCATCATCCGGGTTTAAGAAATCGCCTTCCCAACGCTTTACGATCACATTTTTATCAGCTTCCCACAGTTTGAGATCATAAGATCCTGTCTGCGCTTGCCCTGCTGAAACTTCTGCGAAAATCGGTCCGCCATTCTTGTTAAAAGGTTTCATGGGTTTCTCCTTTATTTAACCTTTGAAATGTTTTCCAAAACTTTCCTAGGGCTTGTTGAAAAAATTGGCCCATCTATGAGTTTTTTATTGATCTTATTATTTGGATTTTATACTTTCGGAGCCACGGAAGATAAGCAAAGTTTTTTCCGTATGCTCTTTTTGGGGGAAAACATTGACCAAATTTACCCGTTAATTCTTATGCTTATTTTCTTTTCAGTTGTGCTCTTCGCACAAAAAAATATCTATAAAAAAAAGTATGAAGAGCTGTTAACGGATGTGAAAAAGAGGTCGAAAGATTGTCTGGGTGGAAAACTGCCCACGAACAAAAAGTTATTGGAAAGGACTTACAACATAGTCAACCTGGCTCAAAAAAGAAAGGAGTCTGAGATGATGTTTGTAGCATTTTTATTTTTCGTCATTTGTCTGTATCTCTTATATGAATTAAAAAAATTTAGTCTCGATACTTCGATCAAACGATATAGATACCGACTGTATGCCCTTAGAGACAAATTGCGTAAACATGTAATGGAGGGGCAAGTCGACAATGAAAACTGGTTATTTGATTATTTAGATAACTCTATCACAAAATCGTGTGATATGCTTAGCGAATTGAACTTCGGGCGATTTATTATTTTTTGGGCTTTTGATAATAGAGATCCGAAGTTTAAATTGGCAATTGAAGATCTATACCAAGAGTTCAAGAGACCCGAGAATATCCTGCTAGAGAAAATTGACCAAGACTATACAGATATTTTGGTTGATTTCCTTCAAGAAAGACACAAAGTTTTGAATTATATTATAACAAAGTCTCTCAAATGGCTATTCAGAAAGGGTGCTCAAGGCTTGACCGTGTCCCCTGAGACATCTACATTCACCTGGTTTTCACCAATATATAGAACGGCTAAATAAATAAACCACCTTGTTTATAAACAGGTATTTTGTTGTAAGTATAATATTATAAAATCATAAAAATCAAGCAAAAACGTTACCAATACATTGCTTTAACCCCTTTTATAATAATATAAGTTGTTTATTTACTATAGGTTATAATCTATAGTGATAAATATACAGGATAGTCTAATTCAAGACTGAAATAATCAAAAGATATTACTAATCGAACCCAGTTAATCCTGTCAAAACAAACTAATCCACAATCATTTTGCCGGTATAGTATGGATTGAGTTGGAGATCATGTTTGGGCAGCACTCGAATTTGAAATCCGGCTTTGCCGGTAAATTCACATCGAATATCACCGGAAAATTGCAATGCTTCGCCGCTATCCTTGCCGCTGAGATGCATCGCCACCGATTTTGCCGCAATGAGTTCATCGTTTGCGGTTAACTTGCCATAATACAATTCCACAGTTACATCTTCGGGGTCTAATCCATCTAAAAAGAGTTTAACATGAACGGGAATATTTGAACCCACCGGCACATCTTGGTGATTTTTAAAATCGACTGCTACAACTTTAACCTTATTCCAATTGGAAGTAACCTTATTTCTCCAACCGGCTAATTCTTTCGCGCCTTTAAAATTGTCTTCACTTAATCGACGCCAAACACCGGCAGCCTTCACATAAAAATTTACCATATATTCTTCCAGCATTCGATGGGTATTAAAAACCGGGCAGATGGTTCGTATACTGCTGCGCATTCTGTTTACCCAAATTCTTGGCAATCCCGCCCGGGAACGCTGGTAAAACAGAGGAACAATCTCATTTTCTAAAAGCTCATAAATAGCCTGGGCTTCCAGGTTGTCTTGCAAAGTGGTATCCTGCAACTCGTCACCGCGGCCAATTGCCCAGCCATTTTCTCCGTTGAAGGCTTCACACCACCAGCCATCCAAAATGCTCATGTTCAACGCCCCATTCGCCGCAGCCTTCATACCACTGGTGCCACAGGCTTCCAAAGGCCGCCGCGGAGTATTGAGCCAAACATCGGCCCCTTGCACCAAATGCCTGGCAATGTGTATATCGTAATTTTCGATAAAGACAAGGTGGTTCTTAAACTTGGGGTCTTTGCTAAAATCGACAATATTTTTAATCAGCTCTTTACCGGGTTCATCCTGGGGATGCGCCTTTCCTGCTATGATGATCTGGACCGGACATTCCGGATCATTTAAAATTTTGGCAAGCCTGTCGGGATCATGAAAAATCAAATTGCCGCGTTTATAGGTAGCAAATCTTCGGGCAAAACCAATAGTAAGCGCTTCCGGATCCAGCATATCGCTCACATCTTTAATCTCAGAAAAAGGCGCGCCTCTTTGCTTTAAATGCTGACGTAAACGTGCCCGGGTAAATGACACCAGACGCTCTCGATTCCTCTCGTGGGTCTGCCATAGTTCGGCATCGGGGATTCTATCAACACCTTCCCACACTTTTTCATTGTCAGGATCTTCGATCCAACGAGGACTGAGATAACGGTCATAAAGATCGGCAATTTCAGGGGATATCCAGGAAGGGACATGGATACCATTGGTCAAGGGTTGGATTGGGATTTCTTCTTCAGGAAGGTTCTTCCATAACTGCCGCCATATTTTCCTGGAAACATCCGTGTGCAGCTTACTAACTCCATTTACCTGGGCGCTCATTTTAATGGCAAGCACAGTCATACCAAACAGATCCGAATCGGCAGGGTTATCATATCGACCCAACGCCAACAACTGTTTAATTGTTAGCTTTAATTCTTTGGCATATTCACTAAAATAGGTTTCCATCAATTTGGGTTCGAAAGCATCATTCCCGGCAGGAACCGGGGTATGTGTCGTAAAAACATTACTGGCATAAACAGTTTCAAAAGCCTCATCAAAACTCAATTTCTTCTCGTTCATTAATATCCTGATTCGTTCCAAACAGGCAAATGCCGAATGTCCTTCGTTCATATGATAAACCGCAGGTGAATATCCCAATTTGTGTAAGGCACGTACACCACCAATGCCTAACACGATTTCCTGCCGCAATCTCATCTCACGGTCGCCGCCATAAAGGTGGGAAGTAATTTTGCGATCTTCGGCCCGGTTTTCACGAAGGTTTGTATCCAGCATATATAATGAAATACGACCGACCTGGATTTTCCAGATATGAATCTTTACATCATGACCTTTCATAGGAACGGAAATTTTAACAGGATGGCCATTCTTGTCTTTTAACTGGACAATCGGTAAATTTAAGAAATCATTTTCCTTATACAATTCGCCCTGCCAGCCGTCCAAATTTAATTGTTGATTGAAGTAGCCGTTTTGATAAAGTAAACCAACGGCGACCAATGGAAAATTCAAATCACTCGCAGATTTGAGATGATCTCCGGAAAGCATGCCGAGGCCCCCGGAATATATCGGCAAGCTGTCAGTTAAACCATATTCGGCTGAAAAATAAGCAATGGTAAAATCGATCGGTCGATCGAGTTCATAATCAAATAATGATTCATCTTTGATATATCTCTGATAATCCCGGTAAACCTGCATGAATTGCGTCATGAAACCTTCATCCCGAACCGCTTCGTTCAGTCTTTCCTGGTTTATTTTTCCAAGAAACAAGACAGGATTTCGATAGGTTTCTTCCCACAGTTTGATGTCCAGACGCCGGAACAGGTCGGCAACTTCCGGGTGCCAGCTAAACCAAACATTATAAGCCAGCTCTTTTAATGGCTTTAAATTTTCCGGTAATGAGGGTACAATATTAAAACTCCGAATAGGTGTCATATTCGATTCTCCAGGATATTGACTTTATTTAAAGGTGTTTAGCGAAGATCGCACTTTTTACTATTTTTCGGAAGGTTTAGGATTTTTAGCAACAAGCAACTTTTTGAAATTTTCAAAAAACACATGAATATAAACAAAAGGTCTTTGATATGCAATATTTGGACTAAAAAATACTTGCTTGAATTTCTTTGCTTATATTCAACAAAAATGGTCAATTTTGAAAGGTACCTATTCCAATTTTTGAGTAACTTGAATAATTCATAAAAAAAGCTGTTTTCTATCACAAGGTTTTATTTTATATTTAGTTAACCTAACATCAAATAAATTGAGGTTTTTATGTTCGATCCTGAAAAATTAAAGCAAATTTCCAAGAATCGTAAAGTTTATGAAGAGCAGTCCCTCAACAAAACGATAAACCGGTTTGGGGAAAGGCGTGATCGGTTTGTGACCGGGTCCGATACTGAAATCGACAGACTTTATACCCCCGAGCAACTCCGTGACTTTGATTATGAAGAACAGCTTGGTTTTCCAGGGCAGTTTCCTTTTACTCGGGGAGC
Source organism: candidate division KSB1 bacterium (assembly GCA_022566355.1). Lineage (NCBI taxonomy): Bacteria > Pseudomonadati > Candidatus Zhuqueibacterota bacterium. The sequence continues at coordinate 11,380 of JADFJB010000092.1, read as the reverse complement.
TCAGCCAAATATGTACCGAAACCGGTTTTGGACCATGCGCCAGTATGCCGGTTTTGCGACTGCAAGTAAAACCAACGAAAGATTCAAGTATCTCCTCAGTCTCGGGCAAATGGGACTTTCGGTAGCATTTGATCTCTGCACTCAGATCGGCTTTGATTCAGATCACCCAATGAGCAAGGGAGAAGTGGGTAAAGTGGGAGTGGCAATCGACACCCTGGAAGATATGGAAATATTATTTGACGGCATTCCCCTGGACAAAGTGTCTACGTCAATGACGATGAATGCACCGGCGGTTGTTCTGTTGGCCATGTATATTGCCGTTGGGGAAAAGCAGGGTGTGCCAAGAAATCAATTGTCCGGCACGGTTCAGAACGATATTTTGAAAGAATATATTGCCCGGGGGACTTACATCTACCCGCCAAAACAATCCATGCGCCTGGTTACCGATACATTTGAATTTTGCTCGAAGGAAGTTCCCCGTTGGAATTTTATCAGTATTTCGGGATACCACATCCGCGAGGCCGGATCAACAGCTGCCCAGGAGGTTGGCTTTACCCTGGCAAATGCCATTGCCTATGTAGAAGCAGGGGTGGAGGCCGGACTTAACGTCGATGATTTTGCTCCCCGGATTTCCTTTTTCTTTAATTCGCATAACGACTTATTGGAGGAAGTCGCAAAATTTCGAGCGGCACGACGGATGTGGGCCACCATAATGAAAAACCGGTTTAACGCGCAAAACCCGAAATCTATGATGCTGCGATTCCATACGCAAACGGCAGGTTCAACCCTTACAGCCCAACAGCCGGAAAACAATATTGTTCGTGTGACCATTCAAACCCTGGCAGCCGTTCTTGGCGGAACCCAAAGCCTGCATACAAATAGCCGTGATGAAGCGCTTGGATTGCCAACCGAGGAATCCGCCCTCATTGCTTTACGGACACAACAAATCGTAGCGCATGAATCAGGAGTTGCGGAAACCATCGATCCACTGGCTGGATCATTTTACATAGAAAGCCTGACGAACCGAATCGAACAAGAAGCGACTAAATATATTGAAGAAATTGATGAATTAGGCGGCGCGGTTGCAGCCATTGAAATTGGATATATGCAAAGAGAAATTCAGAATTCCGCCTACCAACACCAAATGGCAGTGGAGAAAAACGAGCGCACGATTGTGGGAATCAATGATTATGTTGTTGAGGAACAATCGGAACCTGAAATTCTTAGAGTCGATCCATCGGTTGAAAAAGATCAAATTTCAAGACTGGCTGCCGTAAAGAAGCGACGTGACGATCAAAGGGTGCAACAAACGCTTGCACATGTTGCAACGGCAGCAAAAGGAAGTGAAAATTTGTTGCCATTTATTATAGATGCAGTAAAAGCATACGCCACACTAGGTGAAATTTGTGACACTATGCGGGCGGTATTTGGTGAATACCAGGAGAAGTTTACCGGTTTCTAGATGCTGGTTGCTGGATACTGGATATTTGAAGTGACGAGTGTGGCCCTGAAAAAACTTCACAATTTTTTTTGTAGATAATTCTTGACTCCTTATTTTGATAGAGGTATATAGTTAACGTTACATGGCCGACTATAATAATTTAATAATAACTCACATTTCTCACTTCAAATTGAGGCCAATTCCCGGTGCCCGTTTATTCGATTTCAGGAGTCCGTTTGACCTGATTTTTGGTCAGAAATCGCGTGAAACCAATCATTTCACCCCGAAGGGGTTCGGCACTGTGAGGAGGCTTGATGGGCTATAAATATTTCACTCCTATCGGAGTTAACCCTGTTGTCAGGGCACTAACTTAAATGAACCATTTGTAATTTTGCGAAAGTTACTAGCCATCTGGATTTTCCTGATACCTGTGGCTCTTGTCATACCAGCAGATGAGCTGTGTCTCAATCCCGGAGGGATGTCATGTTTATAGCCAATTGGGTTTAAAAAACATGCTAACCCCATCGGGGTGATATTGCATTTTCATTTCAGCATGAAAATCATCCTTTGTGGGAGGTGTTGAAAACGAAGTGAGAAATGTAATATAATAATATAATGGTAGTATTGGCGAATACAGTCTGTTTGATTTTTGTTTATGTGAGTTTGTGGGGAATTAAGAAACTGAAAAAAACAATGCTGAAATTATTAAATTTGTTTTTGTGATTAGGGTATGTGATTTTTCATTCAATATTCAATTATTTGAATACACAGGAATAACAATTTATAATTGCAAAAAGACCTTGACTTTCCAAATAAACAAATGTAAACTAACAAAATATGAAACCCTGGAAAGTATTCTTACTCTTTTAGCTTCAACCTACTCCTGAACGGTTAAAAAAAATCGGTTTAAATAAAAGTTAAGGCTTTAGGAAACGCCATGCAACCAACCTCGAATAGCCTAACCCGTTTACAACTCTCCGATAGAGCCACCGACATTTTCAAGGCAAAAAAATTGGCGTGGCTTTAGGGCCAGGATTACCCATTGGATTGGTTGATCTGGGTATGCTAATTGCCCTAAAGCAGTTAAAAATTGAAGTGAGTCTAATTTCCGGCACAAGTATGGGAGCCGTAATTGGGGCGTTTTACGCAAGTGGATTATCTCCTGAGGAGATCAGGAATAAGGTTCTTGGGATATCTGAAATTGATGGTGTAATGCAGGCGTTGATACATGACAGGAAATACCCAGGCCTCCCTTTATCCAGCGGCGAGAAGCTCATCGAAGAATTGATTAAAGTTACTGGTTGGGATCCGGAGTTTTACGAACTTAGGATACCGCTATTGATCGTGGCATCAGATAAAGTTTCACAAAGAAATGTCATCCTGCGGCATGGGAAGGTCTTTGATGCAGTGCGTGCCAGTCTTGCCATGCCTTTGCTTTTGGAAGAAAAACAGATGGGTGGCATGCAATTGGCCGATGGCGCTATCTTTGCTCCCCTGGACACAAAAACACTTTATGCTGAGGGAGCGGATTTTGTGATAGCTATCCAGGCCAAGCCAATTCACAGCGCTACACAAAGAAAATTACCTCTTGGGAAAAAAGCTCAACCGCATGTTTTAAGAATGCTAGGCTGGCAAACCAGCAATGAAATCTATTTTTCCAAGCCGGCTTGCGAAATTTTGTTGCGGCCAAGGGTGCCAAAGGAATTGGCGAAAGATATTTCACGTGTGGATGAAATTATCGATCTTGGCATAAAAATTACTTATGAAGCGATCCAGGAAATAGAGAAAGGCAATTACCCAAAGCATGTGATGAAAGCGGAGCAGTTAAAAAAAACAAATGAAGAATCTATATCCCAGGCGAATTTGGCAGTGGAAAATGAGATTTCTGACATAGAACCCTACATTAAGGAGCTTGAGAGAAGAACTGCCAATATGACCGATGGCGAGTTGATCGAAGAGTTTCCTAAATTTGCAAAAAAGTTTCAAGAATTTTTGAATGCCTTGAATGTCAAATACCCGGATCCACAAGTTGCCAGCCAAGAATTTAAAAAAAGATTGGGCAATCTTAAATCCATTTTAGATCAAAATCCTTATTTAAGCAGAGTCTTGGAGAAACCGTTAGGGTATGCCGGCGATTATCAAATGATGAACTACATTTATGACAATGAGTTATTTGATGCAAAATCGAACATGGGAAAATTATTGAATTTTCTTGTTTATTCTAGCCCCACAACAAACGCGGTTAGAAACCGCGCTAAAATACTTCAGGGTATTATCCAGCAAAGAGTTTATCAGTTAAAAGAGCTTTCGCTGGCAAGCATTGCCTGTGGACCTGCAAGAGAAGTAGCAGAAACAATGAAGTCGCTGTCGGAAAATACACAAAACTTGAAGTTGCGTTGGACACTTTTGGATCAAGATAAAGAAGCCCTGGACTATGCAAGAGAAAATATACCAGACCAAAAAATGCTTGATGTAATTTATGTAAACGCAAGTGTAAAGGACCTAATCAAAAAGGAAATTACTCTTGGTCCTCAGGATATTATTTATTCATTGGGGCTTTTCGATTACCTGGAAGAGAAAGTGGCAACTATTATGATTAACCGGCTCTACACTGAGTTAAATCCCGGCGGTCTGTTGTTAATTGGCAACTTTCATCCGAGCAATCCTCTACGTTTATGGATGGAAAGTACTGTTGACTGGTTTTTAATCCATCGCACGGAAGATGAATTATTGGCCATCGGTAAAGCCGGCGCTCCGGAAGGGCGGCATTTCGTCATGGCAGAGCCTGAGGGTGTTAATTTGATTATGGTAACTACGAAGCCGCTGGAAGCTAAGTCTTAATCAAGATGATTTTATCAAGAGAGGTACAAGATGGTAGGTAAAACAATTTCACATTTCAAGATCCTCAAAAAAATTGGTGCAGGCGGAATGGGCGAAGTATTTCTTGCAGAAGATACTGAGTTAAAACGCAGGGTAGTTTTGAAATTCTTACCTCCGAATAACACCTTTAATCCTGAAATCAATGCCCGCTTCAAAAGGGAAGCTAAAGCAGCAGCTGCATTAAACCACCCCAACATTATTACTATACATGAGGTTAGTGAGTTTGAGGGTACAACCTATATCGCAATGGAGTACGTAGAGGGTGTGACGCTTAAAGAAAAGATTAAGGATGACTCACTTTCATTGAATCAGATAGTTGACTATACAATCCAAATATGTGATGGACTGAGCAAAGCTCACCAGGCTGGAATTGTTCATAGAGATCTAAAGCCTGAAAATATAATGATTGACCAGGATAATCGAGTCAGGATTCTTGATTTTGGTTTGGCTAAACTAAAGGGCGCGACACAATTGACTAAAGAAGCCAGCACAATGGGTACTCTTTATTATATGTCACCCGAACAATTCCAAGGCGAGGAGGTTGATCACCGGGCGGATATTTGGGCGACCGGTGTTCTTTTATATGAAATGATCTCAGGAAATGTACCTTTCCCAGGTGAATACGAAGCGGCGGTTATGTATTCGGTTGTAAACGAAGAGCCAGAGGCGATTACTATCCATAGATCCGAAGTTCCGGACAAGTTGGAGCAGATTGTTAAAAATGCACTCATAAAAAAATGCGATGAAAGGTACCAACAAATTGATGAGTTATTAGCTGATTTGCAATCTGATAAGGAAAAAATGCCTGCTGTTCTCTTGAGCTCATCTGTTTCTAAAAAACCGGCAAAGATAAGTTGGGCTAGGATTTCTGCGGCTACATTTTCTATATTGGCTCTCCTGGCAATAACGCTTTTTTATTTTTTAAACAAAGACAGCCCAATCCCGGAGAAAAAGCGAGTCGTTGTTGCTGTATTCAAGAATCAAACGGGAGACAGTTCACTTGATCCATTGGGCACTATAGCTGCAGATTGGATTTCTCAAGGCCTTGCACAGACTAATTTGATGCATGTGGTTCCAACCATTGCAGTTCTAGCAAGCACTCATGGGTTAGAGGACTCAGAACAAAGCGTACAGATGGCTTCTGTTATCCCGTTTTTAGCCTCTAAAACCAAGTCGGACATTGTTATTTCCGGCAATTATTACAAACAGGGTGAAACCATTCAATTTCAGGCACAAGTAATGGAACTGGCAACAAACAAACTGCTTGGTGGTTTGGAACCTGTAGGTGGAAGTTTGGAAGATGCAATATCTACAATCGGAGAATTAAAGCAAAAAGTTATGGGTGTAATGGCAACTCACTTAGATGCCAGAATGGAGGCATTTACGCATGGAATTAGTCAACCTCCTAACTATCAAGCTTATAATGCCTTTATTGAAGGACTCGCGTACCAAACCCGTCACAATTTTAGAAAAGCGAAAGATTTGTTTTATCAAGCATATAGCCTTGATACGACGTTTGTTACTGCTTTAATAAATGCTTCAGGTTGTCATCTAAATCTAGGTCAATTCAGCCAGGTTGATTCGATAAGTAATGTCCTTTATCGTTACCGGGAGCGACTCACTCCCGTTTGAACGCCACAGCCTGGACTGGAGTGTGGCATATACCCAGGGTGATCGAGAAAAAATATATCTGGCATCAAAGGGAATTGCAAGCATAGCACCGACCACACCATACATGATTCAATTTGCCGTGGACGCTATTTTTTACGGGCGGCCCAACGAAGCATTAGAAGCCTACTCAAATATTGATACCGATGATGATCATTTAAAAGACGATTGGCATTTCTGGGACTTTTATACACAAGCTCTTCATATGACCGGAAACTTTGAGGAAGAATTAAACAAGGCAAGGCAAGGTCGTCAATTACACCCAACACGAATAGCAACATTGCTGTACGAAACCAGGGCATTGGCGGCATTAGGAAGAGAACAGGAATTAAACAAGCTTCTTGATGAATGCCTTACTCTTCCACCTCAACGGGGTCGTGCAGGTGTGCCATGGTTCCAAAGGTGGACACCAGGATTTATTATGAATGAAACTGCAATAACTCTGCGTCGTCATGGTTACGGGGATGCTTCTGAAAGAGTAACTGACCGTTCACTTGCCTGGCACAATTCTCGAACAACTAAAGAGATGAAAACACAAGAATCTCGAAATGGTCTGGCGATCGCATATTATTTGTCCGGACAATGGGAAAAGGCTCGCGTTTTATTTGAAGGATTGGCGGCGGATTATCCGCAAGATATTTTTTATTGGGGTAACTTAGGAGCAATTGCAGCCAGGAAAGAGGACAGGGATGAGGCTTTACGGATTATTGAAAAGCTAAGTAGTCGAGAACATCCTCTTGGCAATAATATATTAGAGCAAGCCAGAACAGCCGCTATTCTCAATGAACGGGAACAAGCTATGACTTATTTAATAGACACATTAAAAAAAGGTTATGGCTATTGCATATTTCCACATCGAAATATAGATTTTCAGTCTTTATGGGATCACCCCTCATTTGTTGAACTATTTCGTCCAAAAGGATGAGATGTTTGGTCTGAATATTCATTTTTTGAAAGATGCTTCTAACTTTGATCAGCCAAACAATCCCGCCCAGCAGGCGGGACAAAATTCTCGAAAAGCTTGGAGAGGGCGGGATGGGTGAAGTCTACCTTGCCGAAGACACCGAGCTGGATCGCAAAGTTGCCCTCAAATTTTTGCCACTTTTCTATTCCAAAGACCCCGAAGTAAATGCCCGCTTCAAACGGGAAGCCAAAGCGACTGCCGCTCTGAATCACCCTAACATCATTACCATCCATGAAATTGGCGAGTTTGAAGATAGAGCCTATATCGCCATGGACTATGTATGTAGATGGGAAATCGTTGAAGGATAAAATTGAAGATAAGCAGCTCTCCATTGCCAGCGTCTATAGATCGTCAGATCAATCAAGATGACCCTAGCTAGGTATAGTTACGATGAGCTGCAAAATCTCCATTTTACGAAAATATTCAGCAAGTCTCCCGGTTTCAAAATATCTTGGAGAAAATAAAACCAATGATTAATTTAAATAATCTGGACTTAACATAGCTGTTTAAGTATTTCTAAATAAAATAGTTTTGCTTCAAACTCTAAATTCCCCCCAAAACTACAAATTTTTCCCTGGAAGATAACCCGGTTTAAGTGCACTCTTTGACTCCGTGTGTCGAATTCTTCCATAAATCATATTCAGTTTGATGACATCCGGCACAATATTATTATTCACTTAAGTTACCTATTTTTGGCAAGAATCCATATTTTGCAGATGGCCGGATCCGAAAATTTGGCTATCAGCAGAATCACCTGTTCAGGGATTGCTGTATCAACGGATCTATGTCATGCATCGATTGTCATGATCCCCATTCACAGGATTACAGGGATATTAATGGAAAGCGCCTTGTGGGGAAATTCTTATCGTGATTGGCAAGTAAATTATTTTGAAAACTAAATTTCATCGTCTGGATCTCAAATTCCCCTTAATTATAATTAGTAATCAAAAAAGCAATTTTGATAATTACCTTTTAGCTACTTCTCAACATGCCGTGTTTAATACTCTTCAAGCTGGGCTAGTTTAATGAGACCTTTCAAATCAAGTTTATTTTGGGAATATCTCATCACATCACCCTTTTTTAAACGGATCATTACATTTGAAGATTGAACATCAGAGAACCCGCCATCCGCACCAAACAAAACAATGATAGATTGATTCGCCGGGAGAAACCTTAATGACGGGCCATAATCACCTATAATCTTCACAATCTTCTTTTTATAATCTGATATTTTCTCTTTTACTTTCTTCTTTTCTTCCTCTTGTCTTTTTCTCGCACTAAACGCAAAATCCTCCGCTCTAAACACTTTTGGAGCCAGGGGAAGAGAATCTATGATTAAATCATGAATGAGTGAAATTCCTCCAACCGTAAACATGACACCGAGGTTGTTAATATACACGCCATTAATGTTTCGATTGCCAAAAAAAAGTTGGCTCCTTTTTTCAGATAAACTTGAGTGTAAAATTCTGCTCATAATCGAAATTTGTTCAAGCTCATTGCCATCATCGATATTCTGCTGGTTTATCCTCGTTACAAACCCATCCCGGTCGATCTTGTCATTTCTATATTCCACAATATTACTTTTCACTACCTGATAGAATTTCCCAAGCGGTTGATTCCTGCCCATGTTGTTAAAAGATACCAGTACACCGACATTTTCCTTTGAACCCAGATGATTGTTAACATCAACATATGTCCCTAAAAATGTATGAATTTTCTTATTCAGTTTATCCATCCATTCGTTCATTTGAGCAGTATCCATTGAGCCGGCCACATATGCGAACGATCTTGCTTTATCTTTCTCTTCGTCTTTCTTATTCCCACTCCTGCCAACTGAAATTCCAAATTCGTTACCAAATGAAAAAATACTAAAGAGGTTTCTTTCTATACTAACTGTAAAAACCAAACCAAAATCATCCAGGTAAAAACCTTTTATGTTTTTTCCTTCGAATAAGTTTTGGCGGGAAGCCTGCAATAATTGATCGAGAATGCTCTCCATGACATAAATTTCCGATTTAATAACCGCTTTCTTGGATTGACTAAAAATGGGTTTCGAATCTCCGATCAATAAAAGGGCTGCAATCACAATAAATGCTGTAATTTCTTTTGAAAAACGCATGTTACTCTCCGGTTTATTGTTTACTTATTTCTGTTATCAAAATTGTTTGAGCCTGTCGTTAGAACGAGTCCCTGCAAGATCGAATTAGTCCGGTCAAATTGATATGTATTTCTTCGATCTATGCGGTTCAGGCTTTCACCTACAAATCGCAAATCTGTCAGCCGTTGTCGATCCATCATTTTGGATAACTCATTCATTTTGGAAATGTATAAGTTTCTTTGTCGGATTTCGCTATCTTGAATCAATTGGCTGGTTAAATATAAATTTTCTTGTTGTGCCTTTTTCAAAGCCGCCACCAATTCTTGTGAATTTGAAATCCGGGTTGTGTTTTCTTTGCCGCCAAAAGTTATGGAAAACTGGCCATCGCCATATGTAAAATCCGCTCGAATGAATAACAGAGCCAGGACGAAAGCGGTTACGGACAAACGAAAACCCCAGCGCCAAATTCGGGATGTTTCCATCGATTCCGACCAAAATGTTTTTACCCGATCAAGAAAATTGAGCTTCTGAACCGTGAAGATCATTTTTTGTATCGGCTCAACCTGGGGCCATTTTTTCATCACTGTTACTGTTTGGTTGAATTCTACAACTTCATTCGAACAATTCTCACATTTCTTTAGATGTTCATCTATTTTCCCCCGGGATGGATCATCTAACTCCGAGAAAACATAATCCATTAGTTGGTCTTTTACCAAATCACATTTCATAACTCAACGCCTCCTCACTGAGGTTCTGTTTTTTGAGAGTTTCTTTCAAAGCTTTTAAGCCATAATACATGCGGGATTTCACCGTATTCAATGGCAATTTTAAGACTTCTGAAATTTCAATAAATTTTAAATCCTGGTATACTTTCATAACGATGACGGCTCGCTGTTCTTTCGGTATGGTTTGCATGGCTTCTTCAAATATTTGCCGTAACTGTTTCCCGTGTGCGTTGCCTTCCAAATTATTTGATTCCGGGTCAGGGAGTTCAGGCACTATTTCGTCATCCATATTAGGGTTTGAATCAATCGAAAAAAATGAATGCCGCTTCCTGTGCCGCAATTGATCCCTCGCTTGATTCGCGGCTACTTGATAAAGCCAAACCCTAAATTTATTTAAATCCTGCAAACCCATCAATTTTTGATATACCTTAATAAAAGTTTTTTGACAAGCATCCTCTGAGTCCTGTACATTTCCGAGAAATCGATATAGAAAATTTAAAATCGGCTTTTGCCAACGCCATGCCAGCAAGTTAAATGCCTGAATTTGTCCTTTCCTGAACCGTTCGATTAATTCGGCATCACTCAAATTGTTCATTCATTCTCCATATGTTGCATACAGTTTATTGGACGCTTAAGGAAGAAAAAAAGTTTTGCCTTTTGTGATTTACAATTTATCATTAAATGAAAAAAAAGTTCTATACCTAAAAATTCCCATTTAACAATATTAAAATATTAATATACAATAATACAGGAGAACCAAATTATTTTACAAAAAAGTAATAAAAAAGTAAATACTACTTGACTTAAAAACTGAATTTATTTATTTTTGTAAATTACAACCCGGATACGGATAGTTATACCTCATATCTTTTAATTGCAAAACAAGTATTTCTGCAGAGCATAATTCAAATTAAATAGTATTCAATTTCAAATTAAAGATAGCAAATTCTCAAATTTCATAACGTTAACCAAACAAGGAGGTTGTTATGCGTAAAATGATAATGAGTTTTGGATGCCTTTTACTAACTATACTTCTTACAAACAATGCCTTTACACAAATTCCCTTGTCGGGAGATAACGAGGTTCCGGCTGTTACAACTTCAGCGACAGGCAAGATATCGGTTGCCGTTGACAGCAATAAAGTGACTGTTACCGGATCCTTTAGTGGTCTATCCGGGAAATATACTGCTTCCCACATTCACGGAGAGGCCAGTGATGAAAAATAAAAGCATTGAATCAACCTTTTCTTTCATTTTCTTTCATTTATATCATTTATCATTTAAATAAAGGAGGTCATTATGCGCACGTATACTAAGTTTGGTTGGTGGATTTTTGCGCTATTTATTCTTGCTTCAACCACAGGCGCTCAGGCTCAAACCCAATTTACGACTACGTTGAGTCCGGGGACGGAAGTGCCGCCGGTGGTGGTGCCGAGCGAAGGAACCGGTGGAGGGGTCTTTAGCCTGAACGCAGCCGGTGACACACTGAGTTTTATCATCGGCGTGTCAGACTTGACCGGAGCGCTTGATTTAGCACATTTTCACAATGCACCAGAAGGAGTAGCAGCAGGAGTAGTACGTACACTGACCGGAGATTTCACAGAT
>JADFJB010000091.1 GCA_022566355.1 candidate division KSB1 bacterium | reverse complement strand
AGGATCTTGTTTGAAACTCGTTGTAACTCTAGTATAATCAAGTTATTAAGGGCTGTACCAACAAGATTCTTCGCTGGCGCTCAGAATGACATTTTAATGATATTGCGCATTCTGCGACAGCCTGCGTTTCGGGATCTTGTTAGATTTGATTGAAAAAGATTATTAGCAAGTATAGAATAAAGGGTCAAATAGATCCCCTCTGGATGACAGTACCGACGGATGACTTTACCGACAATTTTGAATTATACAGATAAATTATTAACCTAATATTTCTATAACTTGGTGATTCCATGAGTTTAAATATTGAATGGGTTCGGCAACATTTCCCGGCACTTTCGGGAGATTGGGTATTTTTTGATAATGCTGGCGGATCGCAAATCCTGCAGCCTGTTGTAGATCGAATCAATAAATATTTGTTGACTTCGAATGTCCAGCATGGCGCTTCATACTCCATATCTCAATTGGCGCAAGAACGTCTTGCTGAAGCAAACCGGGCGATGGCTGCTTTTATTAATGCCAAAAATCCGTCTGAAGTAATCATGGGGTCGTCCACCACTATGCTGATCCGGATTCTATCTATATGTTTGGGCAACTGGTTCAAGCCTGGTGATGAAATAATCGTTACGAATTGTGATCACGAAGCCAATATCGGACCCTGGGTAGATCTGGAAAAACAAGGGATAAAAATCAAATTTTGGCAAATTAATCCTGAAAGCCTGGAATTACACCTGGATGATCTGGCACCCTTAATGAATAAGCGAACCCGCCTGGTTGCCATGACCCATGTTTCAAATATTCTCGGCACCATCAATCCTATCAAAAATATCACAGAATTTGTTCATGATCATGGAGCGCTCATCTGTGTCGATGGTGTTGCTTATGCGCCACACCGAAAAATTGATGTGCAGGCGCTCAATGTCGATTTTTATGCCTTCAGTTGCTATAAGGTTTTTGGTCCCCATCATGCGGTGATGTTTGGCAAGCAGGAGCTTCTTCTGGAACTTCCCGGGTTTAACCATTACTTTGTGGATTCCACCAATATCCCTTATAAATTTCAACCGGGAAGTGTAAATTATGAGCTCAGTTATGGCATGTTGGGGTTGATAGATTACTTAGACGAATTGGCTGTGCTGCAGAGCAACCGCCAAATCTTGGATGATTTGAGCAAACGAATTACCTATACATTTGAGCTAATAACCGAATATGAAGAATTCATAGGCGCTCGTCTTCTCGATTATTTAAACTCCACACCCAATGTTCATTTGGTTGGCCACCAAACAGCCGACAGCCAGGTACGGGTACCAACGATTTCATTCACTGTTGATAAAATGAATAGCGCCTCAATACCACCGGAAGTAGACAAACACAATATCGGAATTCGTTATGGTGATTTTCATTCCAAACGTTTCATTAAGGATTTGGGGTTAGCTGAAAATAGCGGCGTCGTGCGTGTGAGTATGGCACATTATAACACTACAGAAGAGGTCGACCGCTTGATTGATGTTTTTGATAAAATATTTTGACCGGAGAAATAGTCAATCATGATTGAAACAATCCTCAAGATTTTAACTGATTTCGATAAAGTCCTTTGGGGACCCTGGACGATGATTTTTATTGCTGCTGTTGCGATTTATCTAACCATGAAGTCACGTTTCTTCCAATTTTTCAAATTCTCATATATCATACGGAACACCTTTGGTATAATGTTTAAAAAACCGGAAGATGAAGCTCAGCAAAAAATGACTCCATTCCAGGCAACGGCGACCTCACTGGCCGGGACGGTTGTTGTTGGTATGGGAAATATGGCCGGGGTTGCAACAGCGCTATCCGTTGGTGGCCCGGGCGCTATTTTTTGGATGTGGGCTCTTGCATTTTTTGGTATGATGACCAAGACCGTAGAGATCACTCTGGCGGTACATTACAGAGAGCTTAACAAAGACGGACGCCCGTATGGCGGTCCGACACACTACATTAATAAGGGCCTAGGTTGGAAGTTTCTTGCTTATACTTTCAGCGCTGGAATGTTGATCAATGCTGTTTTTAGTTCATCTCTTCTACAGGCTCACACTGTAGGCAGAGCTTTTCTTTCCAGTTATCAATTTAATCCTTACATCGTAACGGCTCTGATGGCCATAACAACGGCCTATGTAGTTATCGGCGGGATCAAAAGGATCGGACAATTTTCCGAAAGAATGGTGCCATTCATGTCGGTTATTTATATCCTGGCCGGATTAACCATATTTGTGGTTAATTATACAGAAATTCCCTCTGTCTTTTCTATGATATTCAAATATGCCTTCGCTCCGGCGCCGGCCATCGGTGGAGCCAGTGGTATCGCTGTTGCCGCGGCCATTAAACAAGGAATGGCCCGAGGCATGTTATCCAACGAAGCCGGCTTGGGTACCGCACCCATGGTGCATGCAACAGCCGATACAAGCCATCCTTTTCAGCAGGGAATCTGGGGGGCATTTGAGGTTTTCGTCGATACCATCATCATCTGCACGATCACATCATTTGCCATTTTGTCAACCGGAGCTCTTGCAGGTGGAGAAACAGGTATCGATTTAGTCTTGACTGCTTTTGCATCGGTTTTTCCGGATAGCCTGGCCAGCCTGATTGTTTCAATTGTGATCCTGACTTTTTGCTTATCCACTCAAATTGGTTTCTTTATTTATTATGAAACCTCGATTAATAATCTGTTTGGCAAGAATGCGATCAAGTATTTAAAATGGCTCTATTTTATACCGGGAGTTCTTTTTGCGGGAGTTGCAAATGTCGATCAACTCTGGGTTTTGGCGAATATTTCTGTTGGAGTAATCGCAATTCCAAACCTGGTGGCTATTTTGGTTCTGAGCGGTGTTTTCTTCAAATTGATGAAAGATTATTTATCCGGCAAAAATGAATATGCCACTGCAATCGTTGACAAATCAAAAAACTATATCAAGATGCCAAAATGAAGTTTGATATTGAGCTTAATTGAGGGGAAAGAAGACACACCACCTTTACTTTCCAAGCGCAAGAGCCAATGTCGAATGCAATAACACATTAGCTCCGGCGATTAAATCTTGGGTACCCGTGTCTTCATCAGGACAGTGGCTTCGCCCATCTTTGGAAGGAACAAAAATTAATCCGGTAGGCGCAACAGTTGACATCAAGACTGCATCATGCAGCGCACCTGAAGACAGAGTCATACAAGGATAACCCAGTTTTTTACAAGTTTCATTGACTATGGCTTGCACTGCGTTATCCATTGCAACAGGCTCCTGGTAATCATGTTTTTTTATAGAGAAAGAAATTTCAGGAGTAGCAGTTATCCTTTTCACAAGATCAGTAACCATCTCGTTTATATGTTTCAGTTTTGCCTGTGTAGAGGCTCGAAATTCAACCCATACTGTCGTCTCTTCCGGTATTACATTATATGCTCCAGGTTTCGCAATCACATTTCCACAAGTTAAAACGCAGTTTGGAAATTGCTTTTTGATTATTTGCGGCGCCTGGATAATGAATTCAGCAGCTGCAACGAGAGAGTCCGCACGTAAATGCATGGGTGTGGTTCCGGCATGATCACTGCGGCCAAAGAATTGTATGGCTAAAGATCTCCGTCCAAAAATGGAATCGACCACGCCAATGGGGATGCCGGCATGTTCTAATTGGGGACCTTGTTCAATATGCAATTCAAGAAAACCTGCAATGGACCCTGGTGGTCGCTTGGCAGTCAGCACTGCTTGTGGTGTCAATCCACCTGGCACAATCTTGCGCATTGCAGCCAGATCTTCGGGGAATTGAGCGGCTTGCGCCAGGCAGGCTTCAACTGTCGAAACGGTATGTTTTCCCGCTAAAGCCCGACTACCGAATAAATCACTCCATCGACCTTCTTCGTCAGTGAAAGAAAGGGCTTCAAGATGAACAGGTAATTCAATTTTGTTTCCAGTGATAGTCCGTAACACCTCTAAAGCGGCAAACACTCCCAGACTGCCATCAAGTGACCCACCATTAGGAACACTGTCCAAATGAGATCCGAGAATTATCGTTCGAGCATCAGGATTTGCGCTTTTCAGTTTGGCTGACAGGTTGGCAGCACCATCAAAGGCAACATCAAGAGATGCCGCTTCAGCCTGTCTGCAAAAATAATCACATACCTCTCGGTTGCCAATGGATAACGATGGCCTGTTTAAGCCTCCACCTTCTTCCGGCGGCAATCGCCCAAATTTGGATTGCGTGCTAAGCGTTTCCAGGAACTGCTGTTCATTGATGCTTATCATGAATTGAATGAAACTATTTTTGTGAAGAAAATATAGGTTAAAATTTAAAAATATTTATTATTATATCATATTTTATTTGATTAAAAAATCTACCTTTATGCCTTGCCATTGTTTTCTTGGACTATTGAACCAGAAAAGAAAAATACATAGGCGGATAAACCATTTCCGATAACTTCAACACCTAGCTATTCTGCAAAAATTCAAACTTTGCTTACAATAAAATCCATACTCATCCGTATACAACAGTAATGAAAGAAAAATCACCAGAGTTCGAATATATGCTCATCAAGAAAATCAAGCATGGCGATAAGTCAGCATTTGGCCAATTGCTGCATCTCTACAATTCCCGGGTTTACGGATATTTTTACCGTACTTTCGGCAGACGGGAAATTGTTCAGGATTTATTTCAGGAGACTTTCTTACGTGTCTGGCAATCGTTTCATAAATTTGATGTCAATCGCAGTTTTGCAGCCTGGGTCTTTACAATTGCAGATCGGGTTCGTATCGATGCGTTACGGTCGGGATCGGTTCGAATGGCTGTGGCATCAGTAGAACATTTGGAATACCCAGGTGATGACAATCCGGAGGAGCAATTACAAACCAATGAACTTCGTAACCAAATCGAGGAAGCTGTGAAATTATTACCGGAAAAACAACGCAGGGTTTTTCTTCTGCGGCAACAAGCCGAGCTGCCATACAAAGAAATCGCCGGAATTATGAATGAACCGCTGAATTCGGTTTTAAGCCATATGCATTACGCGGTTAAAAAATTAAGAACAATATTAAAGGTAAATTATGAAGCCTGATAATCAAGACAATGATTTATTCCGAGGCCGCCGAATCCTCCAAATTCTGGAAAGATCCATTCCGGAAAAGGAGGGAACAAAACCAGATCGCAAATCTAAAATATCGACGGAAGAGATGCAGGAAATTTCAATGGTTCTGGAATTATCCGGTCCAAGACAAGGGTTGCGTTTGCCGGATGAATATGTTGAGAAAATTGCAGAAGCAATAACAAAGACTGCAGGTAATCCACCGCTCAGGAAACCGACAGTTGCCAGGCGCCTGGGATTCGGATTATTAGCGGCTGCAGTATTGACTATTGCTCTATTTCAGCTCTACGAACCTAAGCAACCCACAAATCTCGATTGGGAAGCCACAGAATTTCACACCATAAGCTACGAAATTGAATTAGCCTCAGTCTTACTTACAGGAAACGCCTGGTTCGAAGAATCGCAGAGTAATGTAGTATTTTCCCAAAATACTAATAATGCATTGCTCGATGCGAAATTACATCTGTCAAAGCTGGAAAGTTCGTTGTTCGACTCTCTATTCATTCTTAATCAATGAAAGGATTAAAAAATGAGAAGAATAATTATTTTTGTCGTGATCAGTATTTTAACTGTTTGGGTTCCGATGCTTCATGGCCAGGAAGAAAAGAAAAAAGAATCTGAAGAAGCAAAAAAGCAGTTCAAAAAAGAAACGTTTATAAACTATCGAGAAAAGTTCGTTTCGGACTACACCAAAAAGTTGAGCTTATTAAAATTGCAAAAGATGAACTTACAAACCGAAATGCAACAAAATGCAAATTCAGAAGAAGCCTTTCGTCAAAAAGCGATGTTGATGCAACTGCAAGAAAAGCAAATACAATATGAACAAGCCTTAGCAGTGTATGCGGAATTTGGAGAAAAAACAGAACAGGATGGCCTGGAATTTTTACAAGAACATGCACCAGACTACTATGAAGAAGTACTCGCAATGAAATCTGATGATCCTGATGGTTATAAAAGACAGATCGTTTTTGCAATCCAAAAAAAGTGGTCGATTCAAAGAAGAGCAGGATCCGATAAAGAGTATTATAACCTGCTGTTTGATACATATGGACTAGAAGTGCAAGTTAAAAAATTGATCAAGGAATATAAGTCTATACCTGGAAACAAAAGCAATTCCAACATAAAAAAGGAATTGAGAACCAATCTCGCACAACTTTTTGATTTCCGTGAAAAAGAACGTAAACGGGAGGTTGTCAAGCTGGAGGAGAAGTTATCGGCGCTTCACGAGAATCTCCGACTGCGTAAAAAGAACAAAGATTTGATCGTGGATAACAGGCTGAAACAGCTGATCGGAGAGGCCAGTACTTTGGAGTGGTAAATTGGATGATATCTTCGTTTTAGAAATTTGGACCCCGGAAAACTTCATAGAACCGGGGTCTTTTTTTATCAGTATGGACAAATAGCCATTTTGAACTAATTATGAATTCGGCATCCAAGGATATTCGATATATTGCGCAGTTTCCAAAGCTTGCTCTTCTCCCAATAGTTTGGAAATAACGTAAAATGACATATCAATTCCTGCTGCTACACCGGCCGACAATATAATCCTGCCATTATCTACAATGCGTTCTCCCCTCTTTACTCTAGTATTCGGAGCGATTTCCTCCAACAACTCGAACGCGCCATGATGCGTAGTGGCTGACAATCCTTCAAGGAGCCCGGCTTTTGCTAACAGAAGGGCGCCAGTACAAACCGAAAGGATCAACTCTGCCTTTTCATTACATTTTTTTATCCATTCAACCAGGTTTTGATTATTCATTTCACGCCGGGCACCAAATCCGCCCGGTATAACCAGAATGTCTGGTTGTAGACAATCTGTTATCGAATATTTTGGATTGACGCTCAATTGATTTCTGGCCAAAACCGGACCTGATTTTTCAGCAACGGTATAAACGTTGAATGGATTGGATTGGTCGCGCCTGCCACAAACCGAAAAGACCTCAAAAGGCCCACAAAAATCGAGAACTTCAACTTCATCATAAATTAGAATCGCTACTTTTTTAGGAATATCCATCTCTTCCTCTTATATTTGTCCAAAATCTTTTTTCATTAAAAACACAACAAACTTGATAGCTGAAATTAAGCATTTAAATTATTATAATGCAATTGGTAATGTTTATTTGTTTTTTTTGAGAAAGTTTCATAATCTAATTAAACCCTATATGTGTAGTCCGGATTCAATTAAAAACTAACTATTCATTTATTTATTAATTTTGGAGGTGTCTATGAAAAGACCGATGTTCATTCTTGCTATGAGTTTGTTGATCGGGACTTTACTGGAAAGCACGGTAATGGCCCAATTAAGAACACCCATTTTAAGCCCCAGGCAGACAATAACACAGGTTGTTGGAATAGCTGATGTGACAATCGACTATTCTCGTCCCAGTATTCGTGGGAGGAAGATAATGGGTGGGTTAGTGCCTTTTAATGAAGTGTGGCGGACGGGAGCTAATGCATCTACTAAAATATCGTTTTCTGAAGATGTCATGCTGAATGGCAATAAAGTTGCAGCTGGTGAATATGCAATTTTTACAATCCCGACTGAAAAGGAATGGACGATCATCCTTAGTGATAATTTGACAGGCGGTGCAAGTTATCCTGGTGAAGCCAATGATGTTACTCGTTTTGTTATAAGTTCTAAAACCACCTCTGAAACAGCTGAATCATTTACTATAAGTATTACCGATCTCAAATCAAATTCTGCTAATGTATGTATGGCCTGGGAAAACACTGTTGTAGAATTCAAAATGGAATTTGACATTGATACCAAGATTATGGCTGATATTGATGAAGCAATGGAAGATATGCAATCGAGGAATGCCCAATTATATCAACAAGCAGCAGGCTACTACTTCAATAATGGTAAAGATCTAAACAAATCTCTAGAATGGATCAATAAGGCAATAGAATTAAATGGCGGTCCGTTTTTTGTCTTACGAACAAAATCTCAAATTCAGGCTGATTTAAAAGATTACAAAGGTGCAATAAAAACGGCAGAATTATCCATGAAAAAAGCCAAAGAAGTAGAAAATGAGCAATTCGTCAAATTCAATGAAGAAGCCATAGCGGAATGGAAAAAGATGATGGAATAACTCTTAATCAAAAGTTTTGTAAAATAAAAAAGCTGACAAGCATTCAACTTGTCAGCTTTTTTTTGTTTGAAATGAGGTTCGAATAAAAGGCTGCAATGATTCTAATTGTATTACTGAGTGCAAGGGCAAACAAACGTTAAGGAGATATTAGATCCTTTACTTTGGATATTGCTGAAGGACCAATGTGAATCTTTTCGTATTTGAATAATTCTTCGTATTTCGTCTTTTAAATCAGTTACAGAATTGAATTTGTTGATTGAGATTTTGTCTTCTTTTATCTTCTTCATTTTTCTATTACTTTCTGAAAATTCTTTGTTGTTTAATAGATAAGACGCCTTGATCTTCAGAAAGGTTACTAATTTTTTTCCGATTGTAGTTTTTTTTTAACTGGCTTCTTTTTGGGCTTGAACTTAGCCAACCAAAGTTCCATTCTTTTTCCATTCTATAAAACAAAATTGAATATATAATCGTAACTAAGTCCATAAATAAAGCACATTATGATTTAATGAAAAACTAAGAAGGTGACAAAATGAGCGGACTTAAAACTTTTCCGAGAAAACGGTTTTTAGTAAAAAAATTTATTTCTCCAATGACCTCATTAAAAACTCCGGTAATAGAAATAAACAGAACTTATCGTAAATCCTTAAAATTCACTTTTATGATCAGCCTCCTGGTTTTTGTGGTCCTTTTTCAAGCTATTCCAAAAAAAATGCAATTGGGCTCCGGAGTGCCGGATGCCGAACAAATCGACTTAATTGCTGAAGATATTACACCCCGAACGCAGCAGTTAAGCCGTGTACAACCACCGCCGCGTCCGGCAATGCCAATTCCCATTGATGATGATGAAATTCCCGAAGATCTTACCATTGCAGAAACTGAACTTGTTTTTGATGAATTACCACCGGCTCCTCCCCCTCCCAGTGAATCAACAGAAGATGGTTATCGTTTCATTCCGTTCGATAGTCCACCAGAACCGATTGGTGGTCTGGCTAGTTTACAAAAATATATTCAATATCCTGAAATTGCACGCCAGGCAGGTGTAGAAAGCCGGGTTGTTGTTGGTATACTTGTCGATGAAAAAGGGAATTGCGTTAAAACAATCATTTTGAAATCTTCGGAAACGAAGGTTGGCTTCGAAGATGCGGCTCAATATGCGGTGAGTAAGCTAAAATGGATCCCGGCAAAACAGAGAGATGTACCCGTTCAGGTGTGGACTTCCATAGTGGTTCGATTTAAATTGACGAAAACTTAATGAGACTTATAGTTTATCGATCAATTTGTACTTTCAGAGTCCATCAGGGTTGAAATTATTCAGTTAATTAAATCACTGATTTCATCAATTCTATTTAATTTTTATGATTAAGATTGTAAGATCATCATATAAACGACGAGAAAAATCAGTGATTTTAACTTTCAATCCTTCCAAGAAATCAGATGCTGAATCACGAGAATGAGATTTTATATATTCAACCAATCGATCTGCACCGAACTCTTCTTTTGCCTGATTTCTAGCTTCCACCAAGCCATATGTATATAGTAAAAATAAATCACCAGAATTAACCGAGTGGCTGTTTTCTCTATTTCATCATTTTCAGGACCAAGTATTCTTAGTGATGCCTGCAGATTTGACATTAACATGCTGGCAGGCAGCCCCTTGCCCAAAACATCCGCAATAACCAAACCCTGCATATTATTTTGGAAACAAAAAAAATCATAATAGTCCTCACCAATAATTCCGGCCGGCTCAGAATGGGCTGCAATTTCAATTCCCTGGATAACCGGTACGGTTGATGGCAACAAATTCCGATGTACTTTAGCTGCTAATTCAGGGTCATTTTCGAGGTCGCGTTTTTGAGATTCCGTATAATGATCAAGGCAAATATCTTCGGTAAAATTGAACACTAATCGCTCGGTTTCAACCTCGCCAGTACAGAGTTTGCATTGTCCGAAATTACTTTTGTCAATTTGAACAATTGCACTATTGATGTCTGATATTTTTTGTAATTTTTTTGGAGAAATCGGGAATTTTGTGTTAATCCTATCTTTGCCAAAAAGTTGAGCCAAATGATTTGAATCTTTATCAAGCCATTCAAGAATATTTTGACGTTGGTCTTTTAAAGTGCGCCTAAATTTTTCTAGTGTTTTTCTATTCATATGTCCTCACAAAAATTATAAAGAAAACTTACTAAAATTGAGCTTTCTTCTGTGAAAAATCAATTACGATTAATGAGAGGGAAAGTTTAGTTAAATTGCCTCATGTTTACAATTAATAACCCAAAGAATAGTAACTCTACTTGGGATTGTAATACCCTGCATTTCACCTTGATTTTATCTCTAAAAGTTATAGATTTCGGTGTGAACCACAATTCTGTAATTGGAATAATTTTTTCAGGAGAAATCATGGAAGATTGTATTTTCTGTAAAATCATCGCTGGGGAAATTCCAGGAAACATCATTCACCGGGACGATGAAGTAATCGCATTTCACGATGTCAACCCAGTCGCACCAGTCCATGTTTTAATCATTCCTCGAAAGCATATGTCTTCAATCAATGAAGCTGTTGAAGATGATCGCCAGGTTTTGGGTGAACTTATGCTCAGAGCAAAAGTAATTGCCGGGGAGTTAAATATTAGTGAAAGCGGTTATCGGTTAGTCATCAACACGGGTAAAAGTGTAGGACAAACAGTATTTCACATTCATTTACATTTATTAGGAGGGCGACCGATGAGTTGGCCACCGGGGTAAATCTTTCAAGGGGATAAGGGCAGCGATTACAGCTTTTTCATCGACAATTTCTTGTCGATAGTTTAACGATCAAAATCCTAAAACGAAAATCTAAACCTGTTTCTGTGAGCCGGCCCCTGACCACAGGCTCAAGGGTTCAGGAATTCGAAACAAAATTTAAATTCCAAATTCAACCGATTGAAATTATCCAACGAAGTGAAAATATTTCAAAAATAATTTGGATTGGTTTTTACTTGTCAGAATTGGTTATTTGTGATTTGTTTAGAAATTCGAGGTGATTAATTAGGATTTGTTTTCCCTTTACCTGAGCCAGCCACATTTCGCAATTCCATTTGTACGAAGGTGTAGTTTACTTTATTCACTAAAACCTTAGACAAATACAATATTTTTTCAATCAATCCATTTAAGTTTTGTGATTTACAAAATCGAAATATATCCGATACTATCCTAAGTGGAGTAATGGTTTCATGTGAAATAAGGGATGCTGAGGAAGTTGGAAGAATTCATATTAGAATATGCCTATGTGTTATTATTTCTTGGGGTAATCATCGAAGGAGAAACTCCTCTGGTCATTGCAAGTGTAATGGCAAATCAAAATTATTTGAGCCTCACACCTGTAATCCTCATCGGATTCTTTTCTGCATTACTCGGAGATCAATTGTGTTTCTTGCTTGCAAGAACCAAGGGTAAATATTGGTTGCAAAAATCGACCTTCCTTTCGAAGCGAATGGAAAAAATTATCCGCATGATTCAAAACAATGATGTTTATGTGATTCTAATCATGCGATTTCTATATGGATTAAGAATTCTTGTCCCATTCTTCTTAGGACTTACAAATATTGGCTGGAAAAGATACTTCATTTTTAATTTGATAGGCGTAACAATTTGGATAATTGTATTTGCAACTGTTGGACATACATTAGCGAAAGGAACGGATCTTTTGTTTGAAGGTCAAGTCAATTTTGAGCTTATTCTTTTTGTTTCTCTATTTTCCATCTTGATTGTCTTTTTATTTTTAAAGGCCTTTAACTGGGTTTGGAATAAAATTCATAGAACAGTATCTTCTAATACCTCAAATTCTAAGGATTAGAGAACGAAACAGGATTTAAATAAATATCCGGTTATTTCATTTAATAAACTCTTGATTTCATAATAATAATCCGTTATCTTAAGTGTCCGATAAAAAATAAGACCCTGAAAGGAGGTTGAAAAATTTAATGCCAGCAGTAGTAGTTCGTGATGGAGAAAATTTCGAGAGAGCATTCAGAAGATTTAAAAAGGCTTGTGAAAAATCCGGGTTAATGTCTGACATTAAGAAACATCAGCATTTTGAAAAACCCAGCGACCGGCGTAAGAGAAAACTGAATGCTGCAATTCGTCGTCAACGAAAAATTTTGTTGTATGGTGAATAATATATTGGGGTAGAAAAAAATGTCCTTACCGGACCGTATTAACCAGGATATGATAAGCGCTCTTAAAGCTGGGGATAAAGCTAAGGTTGGGGTTTTAAGAATGTTAAAATCTCAATTCAAATATAAAGAGATTGAGACAGGAGATTCCCTTAGTGAAGAAAATGCTATTCAGGTATTAAACTCTTACTTAAAAAAGCTTCGGGAATCAATGGAGCTATACAAAAAAGGCGGTAGGGATGATCTTTTTAAAAAAGATGCCAAAGAAGTAGAAATCATTAAGGAATATTTACCGGAACCACTTTCCGACTCCGAACTTGCAGAAGCAGTCAACCAGGCCATTTCACAAGTGAACGCCACAACTGTTAAGGATATTGGACTCGTTATGAAATCAGTGATGGATAAATACCGTGGACGCGTGGATGGTAAAGAGGTTCAAATGCTTGTTAGAGAAAAATTATCTTAGGGATGGTTCATGATCTTCATCCAATAAGGTTCTAAATTTGTCTAAATCAGACAATAAAAACAATTTTAAGTGAATGAGGCAAATCGCCAACTTCACTTTTTTTATTTGTAATTGATTATAAATTGAAATACAAATTAATAGCAATGTTGTTTTATAAAAAGATTGGTAGCTGTTCAGCTATTGGCAATTGTCCCGACGCTTCGGGATTGGTAAAATTTAGTGAGAAATTTTAAGACTCTGAATATTTGGCAAGAAGGTATTGGCAGAATGGCTTCCGATTGAAGAGAAATACGGGTTAAGAAGTCAAATCTGTCGTTCGGCTGTATCTATACCATCAAATATTGCCGAGGGTTGTAGCCGAAACAGTCAAATAGATTTCAAACGGTTTTTAGAAATTGCTTTAGGTTCATCATTTGAATTGGAAACTCAATTAGTCATCATTGAAGAACTATCTTTAATCCCAACAAAAGATGGTTAAGTGATTATGGATCAGTTAAATAGTGAACAAAAAATGAGTAACAATCTCATCAGTAAACTAAAGGCCAACAGCAAATAGCTAATGGCTGAATAGTGGCAGAGATTCGTAAAAGCGACGAACCTAATTTTATATGAGAAACTTCAAGTTTCTTGAAAGTTACAATGATTGAATATACCAAATGAACTTAGTCGACTTAATCATCATCATTATATTACTAATTTTTATTGTGAGGGGATTTAGTCGTGGATTCTTACGAGGAATAGCAGGACTTATTGGCCTTAGTGTAGCTTTAATTTTGGCTGTTCAATTCATGGATGATTTATCGAGAATTCTTCTACGCTTTTTTGCACTCTCCCCGCAAACTGCAGTTCTATTGACTGCAGTGATTATTTTCTTTGTGGTGTTTTTGGGATTTATCTTGGCTGCGAAGCTCATACGCTCAGTTTTAAGCATGGTAGCCCTGGGCTGGGTCGATCGAATAGCCGGCGGTATTCTTGGTCTGTTAAAAGGATCGATAATTGTAAGTATTATCGTCCTAATGATCTCTTTGTTTCCTTTTCGCGGCCAGTTCCGAACTGAACTTAATGACTCTTTATTGTTTAAACCGGCGAAACAAATAGCGCCTGCCGTATTCGATCTATTAACAAAATCATTACCCATTGCTGGAGATTTTTACGAAGAATTAAGACAAAGTTTTACCAACATTTCGGGTGACATCAATATTGATGCGCTGAAATGGTTGGAAACTTTGAGAAAACAATCTCCGGACCCAAACCAGTAATAGCAACAACCATTCTAATGGCTCCTGATTTTAATTATCTAAGCACATCTCTGGAATTCGACGTTATTCTTGAAAAAGTCGCATCATATGCTACTTCTAATTTGGGGCAAGAACGTGTTTTAGTCATTGAACCGAACAATGATGAACAAGTCATTCACAAGAAATTAAACCTGGTTCAAGAAATGATGGGGCTGATCAAATTCGATGATCCTTTTCCAATCGACGGGTTGAAGGATATACGTAAAGAATTAGAACAAGCTACGCTGGCAGGCAGTTCGCTTTCAATCGAACAATTAGTTGCTGTCGGACAAACATTGGAAGTTTCACACAAAATTAACCGTTACTTCAATTCTCGCAAGGAGAAATATTCCAAATTATATGAATTTTTTTCTGCAATTGCTTCTTTGCCGAACGTAATAAAACCAATTAAGGATAGTTTTGATTGGGAACTAAAAGAAATTAAGGATAATGCTTCTCCGGAACTTAACCGGCTGCGAAAAACGATTCGAAGAGAGCAAGAAAAAGTTCGGGGAAAATTATCTAATATAATAGCAAAGAATAAAGATTACCTTCGTGAATCCTTAATCACCTTGAGAGAAGGCAGGTTGGTTATTCCGTTACGAGACGATTGCAAAGGCAGAATCAAAGGATTTATCCATGACCGGTCTGCTTCCGGCGCCACTTTGTTCATCGAGCCTACAGCAATTTTTGACATGAATAACCAAATTCGTGAGCTTCAAATAGATGAAAGACGTGAGGTTGAAAGACTTCTGCTACAAATGACAAACATGCTGAGAGAACAACTGCCGGTTATTCAAGATAGTTTAGCTGCACTGTCGGAACTTGATGCTTTCTATGCTATTTCAAGGTTTGGCGTTACCTGGAATGCGGTTGTCCCTAAAATAAATGCAAATGAGTTAAAGATTTTTGATGGGTATCACCCCATACTTCTTATTAAACATGGCAAAAAAGAGAAAGTAGTACCTCTAAATTTGGAGTTGGATTCAAACAAAAAAATATTGGTTATTACCGGACCCAATGCAGGTGGGAAAACGGTCGCCTTAAAAACCATTGGATTGTCATCCATGATGTTCCAAAGCGGTATTCCCGTTTTTGTTGATGGCAAATCCGAATTCCCTGTGTTCGACCATATTTTTGTAGATATTGGCGATTCCCAATCCATAGAACAAGATTTGTCTACATTTTCCGCCCATGTGGAACGATTGACGGATATCATTAATCATTCATCCTCCCGCTCCCTGGTTTTAATTGATGAGATAGGCTCTGGGACAGACCCGGCTGAGGGATCGGCTCTGGCGATGGCATTCCTCGAACTGATGAAGGAAGTTGGTGTAACGATCATTGTAACGACTCACCAGGGCGCCTTGAAATCGTTCGCTTTTGAAATGGAGGGTGTGGAAAATGGTTCAATGGCATTTGACGACAAAACCCTAACTCCGACCTACCAGTTTCAGATGGGGATTCCGGGAAGCAGTTATGCATTCGAAATTGCATCGCGATTTGGCATCCCCGAAACCACAATTCGCAGAGCACGAGATTTAGTTGGCAAAGAACATGGCAAGCTGGAGAAATTCATTCTGGATCTGGAACATAAATTGAATCATTACCACAAAGTGTTGTCTGAAAATGAATTGAAAAGAACTGAACTTGAGGGATTGATTAAACTTTGCGGCGATTAATATTGAATCAATTGCCCAAGAAAAAGAAACAAAAGTTAAAAACAGAATTATGATTGAAAGATTGGATAGAAGATTTTCAGATTTAAAAAAGTTTTTAGCTGAAGTTTTTAGTCCCTTGGTGAGAGCATCAAGAAGCAACTTCAGTAATTTTTATCAAAATATAGCAAAATTAGAAAAAGAAAGCATAAAAAAAGCTCGTTCGAGTATTACTGATATCAAAAAAGAAATCGATGAGCAGTTATTGAAAATTGCCGATTCCGATAGCAAAATCATAGAGCTGCCCCAAAAAGGTGACGAAGCCGAATGGCTTGAGATGAAAGTCAAAGGTTGTGTCCTATCGGAAATTGATGCCAAAGGACTGGTCTTATTTGAAGCCGGAGATATCAAACTCCGTTTGCCGCAAAAATCTCTTAAAAAAATCACCAGGAAAAAGGACAATCGTAAGAAAAAATTGTATGTTCCATCGACAGAATTTGTTGAGAGCCTTAGAACGGAAGTAGACCTGCGCGGTATGACAATGGACGAAGCACAACCGGTTTTGGAAAAATACCTGGACCAGGCATACCTGGTGGGTTTGGAACAGGCTAGGATCATTCATGGCAAAGGAACCGGCGCTTTAAGAAAAAAGGTAACAGCCTATCTCAAAATGCACTCTAAAATTAATCATCATCATGCTGGCGCATGGAACGAAGGTGATGTGGGTGTGACCATTGTTCATTTTAAGAAATAGGATTGAGAATCACAAACGAAAATAATTATATTGTTAAGGAAGGATAATTTATTAAAATTTTCATTATATTTTTGGATGCTTCCTAACACCATACAAAACTGTTGTAAAACTATTAACAATTCCTACTTTATTGTGTTATGGGTAAAAGAGCTCCATGGAAGGAAAAGAGCGAGAATCTTTGAAACAATCAATTATTTCATAGAACTTAAAAATCAAAATTTACCAATAAAAGAAAGTTTATCAAAGTATTTGAAAAATGGCATTTTTGAACTTAGAACTTCATTGGCAAAATAAGATTGCAAGAATATTGTTTTCTATAAAATAGAAACTAAGATTGTAATAACTCATGGGTTTATTAAGAAAAGCCAAAAAACTCCTCGAAAAGAGATTGAAAAAGCCAAGGATTTGAAAAACCAATATAAAACGGGTATAAAATGACTAATTTTGATAAATTATTTAATGAGCAAAAGAAAGATCCGGAATTTGTTAAGGCATATCACGAAGCAGGCATTGAAAGGCTTTTAAACGATTTTTTAGATAATTTGAAAGAAAGAATTTCAAAAGGTGAGCCTAAAGAAGTTTTATTAATATCAATAAATTCAATGCAAAGGCAAATTGGTTTGCTATAAAATTAATTGGCAGGATTCTAACAAATTAATGTAAAACTCAAAGTAACATTACATTTAAGATTCCACTAACTTGACACTGTTCAAGGGGAATTATTCTAAATTAATGAGTTCTTACTAAACTCCACAATTTGATACAATACGATTAATTTTGAATTAATAATCTACTATAAAATAAAGCTCAAAAGAACAATTACTAAAACTTGCGTATTCCAGCCAACATCATCGAAGACATCCGAAATTCCGCCGACATCACTGAAATCGTATCCGGTTATGTCAGCTTAAAGAAGAGGGGTCTAAATCACTTTGGTATCTGTCCTTTTCACACAGAAAAAACGCCATCCTTTTCGATAAACCAGCAAAAACAGATCTTCCACTGTTTCGGATGCGGCGAAGGCGGCAACGCCATTTCGTTCATTATGAAGATTGAAAATATCTCCTTTTCTGATTCCGTGCGATTCCTGGCTCAAAAAATGAATATCGAAATTCCCGAAAGCAGCGAAGACGAGTCCAGCAAAAAAGAAATGCTGGCATTATACGATTTGACTAAATTCACGGCAAAATATTACCAGGATCAACTTTGGAGTGAGACCGGCAAAGATGCCAAAAATTATTTGTTAGATCGGAGTTTCGACGAAGCGGTTTTGCAGCAATTTGAAGTCGGCTATGCGCCTGAAGGCTGGGACAACTTGATTAAAGCAGCTTTGAAATTCGAGTTCACCAACGACCAGCTCAAAACGGTTGGCTTAATCGTTCCGAACAATCGCGGCGGCTACTATGATCGCTTCCGGGATAGAATCATGTTCCCTATCCACAATTTATCCGGATTGGTTGTTGGCTTCGGTGGACGAATATTTAAAGATGTACCGGATGCGCCAAAGTATATCAATTCACCGGAAACTGCAATTTACCGGAAAAGCAAAATTCTATTTGGCCTGTTCCAAAGTCGGGAAGCGATCAGGAAAGATGAAAATGCAATTTTAGTAGAGGGCTATGCAGATGTGCTGGGCCTTGTCCAGGCGGGGGTCAAAAACGTGGTGGCGACATCAGGAACGGCTTTGACACAGGAGCAAGCTCAATTGCTTTTACGGCATACACCAAATGTAAATATCCTTTATGATGGCGATTTAGCCGGCGCTAATGCCGCCTTGCGTGGTATAGATATTTTAATGCACCAGGGATTACATGTTAAAGTTGCAGAGTTACCGGAAGGTACAGATCCGGATAGTTTTGTTAAGACCCAAGGTGCCGATTCACTCAGGAATAAAATAAACCATGCAAAAGAGCTAATTGATTTCAAGATTTATGCGTTTACTTCCATTAAACCAACCAATACACCGCAAAGAAAAGCGGAACTGGTTTACGTACTGGCCGAAAGTATAGCTGAGATTAGAGATGAAGTGGCCAAAAATTTATACATTCAAGATGTTGCCAAACGATTGGGAGTTAACGAAACCATCATCTTTAAAGCCGTTGCCAAGAAAAGACGCCAGGTCCGCAAATTGGAAAGCGACGAACCCCAACCCAAAGAAATCATCAGTGGCCGAATGCATGCCGAACGGGATTTGCTTGAGATCCTTCTTCGTTATCCCCACATTATTCCATCTGTTTATCAAAGCTTGGAAGTGACTGAAATTCGAGATCAACAAAACCAGGTTATTTTGGAACAGATTTATGAACAATTTGTGAAGACTGGTAAAGTCAACCAGCAGCATGTCCTTGACTTTGTGGAATCGTCCGGTATGCAGAATTTCATCGTGAATGTAATGATGAAAGAGGCAGACGATGAACCCAATGAAACCTTGAAGCAGTGGACATCGGATTGTATACGGCTGATTAAAATTGGCAATTTACAGCAAAAAATTCAAACGGCGCGCGAAGCAATTCGGCTGCATCTCGGCGATGGCAAGGAACTTCGCGAACTGAATGAACAATACCATCATCTAAAACAGATCGAAATGGAGTTAAAACGCAAAGAATTTATTGTTACGGAAAATGAATGATAATCTCCAACATTAACCCCCAAAAAACCATTGCAAATCCATGCGAAATGTCATATTATTGAGGGTTCAAATTTTTCAATGGACAATGGACAATTTAACATCCAATCTGTCATTCCCGCATGCTTACCCATTAAAAACGTATGGGCGCAAGTTCAGCGGGAATCATAATTTTCATGGGCCCTTAGCTCAGTTGGTTAGAGCAGCTGACTCATAATCAGCGGGTCACAGGTTCGAGTCCTGTAGGGCCCACTTTAAAAAACAATAACTTAGGCCTGATTTATTCAGGCTTTTGTTTTTGGAATAAAAAAATGTTACCAAAACGTTACCACTTTTTCGTAAAAACCTTTTGATAATTGAATATTTATTACTGTGAAAGCATTTAGAGATAGAGCCACGATCCCATATCACTTTTCATTGTGCACGGCATTATGCGACAGCAAATTAACGGACTTTTCGGGTAAATCGCAAGACCATATTTGAGGCTAGAACTCTCAATTCATCCTTCCCTTTTCACACTTTGGCAATAGAGTGAACTTTTCCCTTGACTTTTTCATAGCAAGTCTTTATAATGTTGTCACATTCACAGATCCAGGATTTCCTGCTCCTTTTCTGATCTTTCTTAGGCTGTGGACATATAGTTTATGTCATAGCTCCTACTTTGAGCAAGGACGCTCGCTTAAGGTTTGGAACCTATCTCATGTAAGGATGCATATATTTGGAGGTAGGTTTATTTTGTTTATAGGAGACCGCTAATGATTCGTATTAATGTCAATAGCAGAAGATAAATTATTCTTTGTGCAATTTGCAAGGATTCATCCTAAATATAAAACCCCCTACGTATCTATTGCATTCCAAGTCGTGCTTTTAATGGCACTCGTGTATATA
>JADFJB010000090.1 GCA_022566355.1 candidate division KSB1 bacterium | reverse complement strand
AATTGTCATCCTGAGCGTAGCGAAGGATCTCTGAAATGTCATAAACCCAATAAAATCAAGAGATTCTTCACTTCGCTCAGAATGACATTTCGCCAGATATGTGTATTCTGCAACAGCCTGTCAAGAGGGGACTTTGGAAATTTCATAATTTTGTGATCTATTTTTGTTATAATTCTCAACTCATTCGACTAAACAAATAGTCCTTCATTTTTGGATTTTAGCTATTCAAAGTCCCCTCTTGAGATTCTTGAGAGGATTTTTAGGGGTGTGTAAACAATCTCCCAATAGCGCAAAAGTATCAAAAATGTCAATATAAACAAAGGTATAATAGAGCTCAATCGAAGCCTAAATGAAAGGAAATAATTATGCCTCTAAATCCAGTCCATGATATTCACTCTTAAGTTGATTTATCAAGTTTGATTTTAAATCTTGACTTATAAAAGAAGACCGAATCGCATTGATGTTGCATTTCAAAAAATGGTCTTTTCCCCATCCGAATACATGGTGCAGTTTTTCATATTCTTCGGTTAAATTGATATTAGTAATAGTTCGAGTATCCGTATTCACACTGAGAGAAATACCCAGTTCATACAATTTATTGATGGGGTGATTTTCGTATTGGTCAAAAACATCAATCTGAATATTGCAGCTTGGGCAAACTTCAAGATGGATGCCCTCTTTTCTTAAATATTCGATAAGCTCCGGATCTTCTATACTTTTCACACCATGACCGATTCTTAAAGGACGAAAGTTTTCCAGGGTTTCCCACATACTATCGGGTCCCCGCGCTTCTCCCGCATGTGCTGTGCAAGGAATTTTGTTATCGAATGCGTAATGGAACGCCGCCAAATGTTCATCGATAGGAAAACCGGCCTCATCGGCAGCAATGTCAAACCCGGCAACCCTGGTTCCTTGAAAATGCTTTACAAGTTTCACAGTTTCCAAACTTTGAGCCTCGGAAAAATGGCGTAATGTGCAAAGAATTAATCTTGACTCAATATTTGTTAACTCGATTGCTTTTGCTGTCGCTTCTTCAACAATTTCGACAACGTTTTCAGCTTGCAAACCATTCTCCATATGTTGAAGCGGGGCAAAACGAATTTCGGCATACAGAATGTTGTCATTTTTAAGTTGTTCAAATAAATCAGCAACCACGAGTCCCAATTCTTTTTCAGATTGCATTAACCGGATACCCTGGGTGGCCCTTGTTAAGAAATCCGCTAGATTAGTACATTTTGAAGGTGCAATAAATTTATCTGCATAATCTTGAAATGGTATACCGGGATTTATTTTTGTTACAACATCAAAACTCAGTGAGCAATCAAGATGCAGATGAAGTTCAACTTTGGGAAATTGCCGAAAATCCATATACAATCATATTTTGAAACTATTTGACAGTGATTGTGATTTTCTCTGATAAAACCGGTTTATCATGAGGGATATGAAGATAATTTCCCAATAGCAATTGAAGGGTATGTTTCCCGGCAGGTAGCGTTAGTTCTGTCTCCGTCTGTCCTCCGCCAAAATGCCTGATGGTGTCTGTCATCATTAATGGTTTAGTCATATCAGGATGTTTATCCAAATCAACAAGAATATGATGATGCCCGGTATTTTCCACATTAACGCCGGCAGGCGCTACTCCCATACCGGCCAAACCGAATTTTACTGAAAAAGTAAGGGGAACCGTTTGCCCGTCCTTGGGCTCGATGAAATATAGCTTTGCTTTGTCCGGTGATTTGGAGATTAATTCTTGCGCAGATACCGTTGCTGAAATGGCAACAACTATTAGTAAAGAACAAAATAAAAATTTTACTACTTTTTTCATAATCTTACTCCTTCTTAAAGAACTACAATCCTTGAATTAACCTATATATACCTTTTCATTCTATTGATCTCTGTCGATTCTTTTCTAAATTTTCTAATCCCATCAAGAATTTACGAATTCGTACAATTTTAATACCGGCATTAAGGAGTTTATCCACTTACCCCGTCTACATTTTTCCGGTATTTATTAACAGTGTTGTCTATTGTTTTAGATTTGATACCACCCTTTCGACGCACTTCGGAACGAATAGACTCTACATCGTCATGTAGTTGTTCTTTCCGGCCAAATCTTTTATGTAACTGTAAGAATGCCGTAATGGCGGCTTGCATGTCTCCATCATAATCATCACGGACAATCTCCCTGAAGTGTTCTTCAAGACTACTTGGCAAATCAATTGAAATCATAATTAGCTCACAAAAGATATTTCTTTAATTTAATTATCTGCTATGACTAGCTTTCCAAAATAAGGCCATTTTAATACAATTAACCTGATCTATTCATAAACCTTATCACTGTCATGCCGTCGCGACGGCATGATTCTTGAATTATCCAAGTTAATTAATTTTGAATATTCCTTTTTTCTTGTGAAGAATATAGCATAACAAGTCAGTAAATCAAGTTATTATTCGGGGATTTACAATTAAACTGTCACTCAACTCATATATTACCAACCTCAAATTCCCAACTTCCTCAATAAAGTGTGATTACCTGGTAACCTTTTTCTACTAAATCCGTCTCAATTTAAAAGCAATTAGTAAAGTAACTATGAAACCCGTAAAATAATCCAGGAGAACTATCGTGAAGAGAATAAGTTTTATCGCTATGCTCGTTTTATTCGTATCCAATGGCTTCGCCATGCAAGCCCCGGTTGAAAAGAGGATATATACTGCTAATAAAATAAACCCTCATCCCCCTGTGATAGATGGCATGCTAAACGATGAGATTTGGAAGAAAAATGAATGGGCTGGTAATTTTACGCAATGGGAACCTAATGAAGGAAAAGAACCCTCCCAGAATACCGAATTTAAAATCTACTATGATGACAAGAATTTATATATCGCGATTCGTGCGTACGACACCGAACCTGGTAAGATTGTCAAACGTGTGACGCGCAGAGATGGCTTTGATGGCGATTGGGTTGAAATCAATATCGATAGCTATTTCGATCATCGTACTGCCTTTTCTTTCACACTTACTGCAGCGGGGGTAAAAGGTGATGAAGCCATTTCCAATGACGGTAACAATTGGGACAGCAACTGGAACCCGGTCTGGTATGCGGGTGTATCACAAGACGATAAAGGCTGGTCGGCTGAGATGCGTATTCCATTTAGCCAGCTTCGATTTGCCGACAAAGAGGAACATATTTGGGGACTTCAGGTTCAGCGGCGTTATTTCAGGGAAGAAGAGAGATCATTATGGCAGTTTATTCCGAGGAAGAGTTCAGGCTGGGTGAGCTATTTTGGCGAATTGCACGGAATAAAAGGCATTAAGCCATCGCGCCGGATCGAGCTTTTGCCCTATTCCGTCAGCAACGTCAATCGATTTCAGAAAGAGGCCGGCAATCCATTTAGAGACGGCCAAAACAGCAGAATATCCGGCGGCCTGGATGGCAAGATCGGCATTACCAGCGATTTCACCGTTGATTTTACAGTCAACCCGGATTTCGGCCAGGTGGAAGCGGATCCCTCCGAACTGAACCTTTCTGCATTCGAAACCTTCTTCTCGGAAAAAAGGCCGTTTTTTATCGAGGGTCAGAATATTTTTAATTTTAGATTGATGGGCGGCGACGGGGGATTTTCGAACGATCGCTTGTTTTATTCCAGGAGAATCGGACGGTCGCCGCGGTATACCCCTGTAGTTGGCGCCAATGAATTTTTGGATATGCCAAGGTCCACCTCAATTGAGACTGCGGTAAAACTTACCGGAAAAACCCAGGGTGGGCTTTCAATCGGTATCATGGATGCAGTTACGGGTCAAGAAAATGCCACAATCGATTTGAATGGCCAGAGACGTGAAGTAGCTGTCGAACCCTTAACGAACTATTTTGTCGGTCGAGTCCAAAAAGACTACAACGATGGCAACACGGCAATTGGTGGTATGATAACCGCAACAAATCGTGACATTAAGACTGAAAACCTGAATTTTCTAAATAAAGCAGCGTATTCCGGCGGTATTGATTTTAGGCATCAATGGAAGGACAAAACCTATAAATTTGAACTGAAAGGGTCATTCAGTACTGTTCAGGGTGATGAAGAAGCGATCTTGAACCTGCAAGAATCCTCGGCGCGATATTTCCAGCGGCCGGATGCGGATTACGTATCCGTTGATCCGTCTAGAACTTCTCTCTCGGGCCATGGCGGCTACGTTAATTTTAGCAAAGGTGGAAATAGCTCACTAAGATATTCTGTTGGCGGGATGTGGCGCTCGCCAGGTCTTGAACTGAATGATGTCGGCTTCATGCGCCAGGCAGATCGAATTCTGCAGTATACCTGGGCCGGTTATCGGGTCACCGAACCCTTTAGTATTTTTCGTTTTATGAATATCAATGTCAACCAATGGCTTGGAAGAAATTTTGGTGGTGAAACGGTGTTTACCGGTGGCAATATAAATGGCGGCGGCCAATTCAAGAATTACTGGAGTTTATGGTTTGGCATCGGAAGGGAAGGCCATAATTTATCTACAAGCGCATTACGCGGTGGACCAGCGATGAAATTCCCATCACAGTGGAACCAATGGTATAACCTCTCAACGGACCGACGTAAGTCAATCAGTTTTAGTGTCGGCGGTTCCAATGGCTGGCAAGATGAAGGCGATTCCGGGTATCACAACTTCCGGTTTTCGATGTTGTTCCGTCCCCATAATTCGATTTCTGTTAGCGTGAATCCATTCTACAATATCAGGAAATCTGACTTGCAATACCTGGATACAAACTCAATGGACGGCGAAGATCGCTATCTCTTTGGACGAATCGATCAAAAAACCCTTGGCATTACTCTCCGGCTCAATTACAGCATCACCCCTAACCTGTCTATTCAATATTATGGCCAGCCATTTGTTTCGGCAGGAGAATATTCAAAATTCAAAAGGATTACCGCACCGCGGGCAGACAACTATGAAGATCGATTTCATACCTTTGCCGGCGATGAGATCGGATTCAACTCTGCTGCTGATCAATATGAAATCGATGAAAATTTGGATGGAACCGTTGATTATACCATCGGCCAGCCTGACTTCAATTTTCGCCAGTTACGTTCCAATCTCGTGGTCAGGTGGGAGTATAGTCCCGGCTCGACCGTCTTTTTGGTGTGGTCACAAAGCCGAACCGGGTTTGAGTCAAACGGTGCATTCTCGTTCAAAAACGACCTTGAAGACTTGTTTAATGTTTATCCGGACAATGTCTTCCTGATTAAAGTGAACAGGTGGCTTTCTTTGTAAATTATTTGCAGTTATTCGGGGTGAAACAATCTTTTAATGCCTCCCATCTTTTACTAGTTGGGAGGCATTTTTTTGTGGTTGATTTCTGCAACTATGAAAATATAGAGACTACATATAATACTGTCATTTCGAGGAGTTTACGACGAGAAATCTTTTAGTACCTACCTACAAAAACAACTTGGTCGTCACAAAATGTTCATTGTTTTGCTTCTCGAAATGACATTCTGATAATTCATTAGAAGTTTCTTTCAATAAAAAGAGAAACTTTAAGACTTATCTTGCAAACTATTCGGTGGACGAACCTAAAACAAAGACCTTTGCCTTTGCACCCGGCACCTCTCTCACCATGCGCGGTACAAGATAACCGGGAAGACAATTCATAAGCTCCTGATACAATTCCTTTGCCTTCTGCTCATCTATCTCAAAATGTGCAGCTCCCTGGATTCTGTCTAGCAGATGGAGATAATACGGAAGAATGTTTGAATCGAACAAAGCATAGCTTAAATCGCGAAGCGCCTTTACACTATCATTAACTCCTTTGAGCAAAACGGTTTGATTCAATAAGGTGACTCCGGTTTCTTTCAGACGGCACATTGCAGCTTTAACATTTCCATTGATTTCATTTGCATGATTGGCATGGACGACCAAAACCGGTTTAAGGCGGGTTCCGGTAAACCAATCTAATAATTCATCATTGATCCTTTCGGGAATGATAATCGGCATTCTTGTGTGTATTCTGATGAATTCCACATGCGATATGGATGCAAGTTTGCAGGCTAGCTCTTTTAGTTTTGAATCCGCAAGGGTTAACGGGTCGCCACCGCTGAGGATGACTTCCTTTATATCTGTGTTCGAAGCAATGGTGTTCAAAGCGCTTTCCCACTGCGAGGATTTTAAGGAGTACTCAGCGTATGGAAAATGGCGCCTGAAACAATAACGGCAATGAATACCACAAACCCCGGTAAGGATTAGCAAAACGCGGCCAAAATATTTATGCAGGAATCCCGCCTCGTTTGCCACTTGCTGCTCGTTGAGTGGATCGGTACAATACCCGGGAGTTTTTTTGGTTTCCAGAGAAAGCGGGAGCACCTGTTTTAACAGCGGATCATGAGGATCGCCTTTCCGCATCCTGGCGACAAAACTTCTCGGAACCCTTAGTGGAAATTCCTTGATTTCATCGATAGTGGCAGGCAAATCCTTCTTTTGGATTTCCAGAGTTTCTAAAAGTTCATCGATGTTAGTGATTGCATTTTTTATATTTTGTGTCCAATTCACCTGGTTTATCCTTAAGTTGGGTGCCTGTAAAGAAATTCTCTATAGTGAGCGTAAAAAACAGTTTTTTCAAGTTCTTTTGATCATTTGTGTATTAGAGTAAATTTATTTTCAACTTCGGTGTGATGCCCTTCGTCTATGCCAGGGGTTGCAAAATCCCTCAACGATGTTGGGGGAACATGGTATCAAACAAGCCATGGAACAATCAGCTTGCTTTCAGTCCCTGGCTCTTTTCTCCTGTCTCCTAAATTCCTCCAACTCCCCATCCCATAATTGCTAACTGCTAATTGATCATTGTTCATTGTCAATTGCTCATTGATCAACCCGCCTTTTTTAGCAAAGCAATTTGTCCGGCATGGTAGAGGTTATGCTGGATAACACCATGTAACAGCACATAAAAAGTAAAGTTTTTACCGGGAACATTCTCGTGCAACCGGGTTTCCGAAAAGTTTAGGATAGAACTCTTAAGCGAATAGGTTGCTTCTTCCAATGCCTTCAATGCGGTCTGCCATGCTTCTTCACTGGTTTCTTCGATGGGCGGCCAATCCTCTTCTCCATCCAGGTTATGGTATGCTTCTCCTTGTAAACAGGTCATTACAGTATTCTGCCAGGCAGCGGTATGGTTTACGATTTCCCAAATGCTATGAGCATTTGGAATGGGTTTCCGATTGGCTTTTTGGGAATCCACACCGTGCAGAATAGGTTTAATGGCGTCCCCATGCCAGGCGTCCCCATCATAGATCCTCTCCAATTGGTCGGCAATGTGTTCGAGTAGGTTCATTAAAAAACTCCTAATTCTAGTCTTTAT
This sequence comes from candidate division KSB1 bacterium, assembly GCA_022566355.1. NCBI lineage: Bacteria > Pseudomonadati > Candidatus Zhuqueibacterota bacterium. Next base: position 12,792 of record JADFJB010000090.1, on the reverse strand, counting down.
GAATCAAGTGAACTAAATTATCCAAGAAAGAAAATTCCAAAAAGCAAATCCAAAAGTTCAAATAAGCTTATCCCTGATTTGTTCAGGGATCACAAAACTCAAAGACCAATGATCAAACTCTTAATAGTAAATCTATGATTTGGAAGTTTGAAAATTGGAATTTATTTAAAACTTTGTGCCTTTGTCACTTTTTTTGTTGTAATTTGATGCTTGCCATTTTGTTATTTATGAAAATTCATGCCATCGGTTGCCGAATGATGGTTTTCCATTTCTCCGGCGCCGCTTTTCTAATATCGCTTAAATATATTTCGTGATGCCATTTTTTAAGAATCTTGTTAATCCTGTCTATTACTTTTAACAAGAAGAGCTTGGACAAAGGAGTGTTAACCGTTAAATCTTAGTTTTTAAGTGCTTAGGGATAATTCAATCTGGTTTATAAAAGGCTGGGAATTTCAATACTTGGCCTTTTTTTCATTTCAAGAATTACTTATCTCTTGCCCTGGATAAACTCTTCAACAAGTTGTAGTTCTTCTTTACTGCCAATGAATAGTGGTGTTCTTTCATGAAGACTTTCCGGCTTTTTCTGGAGAATTGGGGTAACACCGTCGCTGGCCGCGCCACCGGCGTGTTTAATTAAAAAAGCAAGCGGATTGGCTTCATACAACAACCGCAACTTTCCTTTCGGATTATTTTTATCGCCGGGATAAAGGAACACACCGCCATACAAAAGATTGCGATGGAAATCTGCAACCAAGGACCCGCTATAACGCAGGCTATAAGGCCGGTTTGTTTTCGAATCAAGCGTGGTAACATGATCAAAGTATCTGTGTAAACCTTCCGCCCATTTATTCATATTGCCCATGTTCATAGAAAAAGTTTTGCCATTTTTAGGCACTTTAATATCCTCATGAGAAAGTAAAAACTCTCCTATCATCGGGTCGAAAGTAAATCCATGCACACCAGCACCAGTAGAATAAACGAGTATTGTACTGGAACCATACAAGAAATAACCGGCGCACACTTGCTTGTAACCCGGCTGCAGGCAATCTTCCAATGTTCCGTCCCCACTTTTAGTTATTCTTCTATAAATTGAAAAAATAGTTCCGATGCTGCTGTTTGCTTCTATGTTGGATGATCCATCCAACGGATCAAACATTAAAACATAATTACCCTTTTTAAAGTGATTGGGAATGGGTATAATATCCTCATTTTCTTCCGATGCCATAACACAGACATGCCCGCCATGATCCATTGCTTTGATGATCGTATCATTGGCGATTTCATCCAATTTTTTTACCGCTTCGCCATAGACATTTTCACTTCCGCTAAATCCAAATACATCGACAAGTCCCGCTCTATTCACCGAACTATTTACTACTTTTGCAGCAATGGATAAATCAGAAAAAAGATAGGAAAACGCCCCAGTTGCTTCAGGTAATCCTCTTTCCTGATCAATAAGAAACCTGGATAGTGTCGTTATACCCTTCTTGGTAATCATGAAATGCCTCGAATTTTAATATGAATTGCTATAAAACGAATATCGCATTTTTAATCATATTCACATGAAATTTGCTATAAAAGGGATCGAATGCTTAGAAAGTCAACCTCTCTATTATAATTTTTCGGCAATTTTCACAAAAATGATTAAATTATGAAAAGATTTTAAGAAAGCTGCACTTTTAACCTGAATGTAATTAATTAGTGTTTGACCAGGATATATTAAGCACCATGAGCGATGCAGACAACGTAATAGGGCTGGATACACAATCCATCGCCGAAACGGTTCGATGAGAAACATGTAGAAAGCGGTAAACCATCCAACCGGTTTCACATAGATGGCCCATAACAACCGGATACCCGTCTTTACGTCGAATTAATACCCACACAAGCGCGGCGTGCACCGTCGAATTACGTATCTCACTCATCGCTTCAGTCGGATGAACGTATAGCACGGTGAACGGTCCGTCTTTGGTACCGGTGGCAACGGTGGAGCGGGCTCGATCCGCTTCCGTGATGCGAAGTTGAAACAAACCCTCACCGCCTGCAGACTCCCGATCCCATCTAAACAACCGACCCAGCAGCCATCGAATAGCGAACAGCAATCGAACCAAACCACTCAGCCGGATCGCCGAGACCAGCGTGCGGATGTCGGCAACCGTGCGCCCGTCACCACCACCCTGCAAGTCCAGCCGCCACACGTCATGCAGCGGGACATCGTGGAGAATGGCATGTGCACGCAAATCCTGACTGAGATACTCGGATGGATCGCTACGCGCCCATGCAGTGGGTTGATTATTGCGTATGTACTTGCTCCAGTTTAAGTTGTCTCAAATAGTTAAAAAGCGGTAAACCTAATGAAACACCTACCGTAAATGTTGCAATAATTGGCAACCAGGTTGGTTTCATGCCAATTCTCTTAGATTCTGATAGGATGAAAATGATAAGAACCACTGATGAAACAATGACATCCCAGCCAAAAAATCCACTGACGTGATTAGCAAATAATTGCTGAAAAAAAAGAGCACTATCTAAACCATTTTCCTGGAGAAACGGAATGAATTGTGAATATGGCATGATAAAACCCAAAATACAAAGCAGCAAAAAAACGATTCGTAAACTCATTTTTTACTCCATTTTTGTGAATCAAAACTTGTCGCAGTTCAATCTTTCTTACCTTGAATTTTTCTGGTTACTTTAACGACTAATGATCTTGGCGAAAAACGAACGGAGCTTGCCATAAGGAAATTCATAAAACCGTGTATAGCAACAGCCTTACCTTTCATCATTGCTTTATAACCGTACTCCGCAACTTCTCTTGATCCGGGTAATTTTTTCCCTTTTACTAAATTACTTTCTTCCATAGCTGCTGCAGTTTGAAATCCGCTTTCCGTTGCACCGGGACAGAAAGCCGTTACCGTTACGCCTGTTCCTTTAACTTCATTGTTTATTGCTTCGGAAAAGTGCAATACATAGGCCTTTGTTGCATAATACACTGCCATGGTCGGTCCGGGTTGGAATGCAGCTGTCGATGCAACATTCATTATTTTTCCGCTTCCACGCTGTATCATATCTTTTAAATACAGCTTACAAAACTGTGTCAACGCTGTAATGTTAAGATGAATCATTCGGTTTTCTTTATCCCCATCTGTTTCATTAAACATTCCAAAGACACCAAAACCGGCATTATTAATAAGATAATCTATTTGAATATTTTGCTGTTTTATCTCAGTATATATTTCCAGGGCGGAACCAGGGTTTGACAAATCCTTGTAAATGGAATAAACGGAACTATCATATTTTTTTTCTAATTCCAATTTCAGTTCGTCCAGTTTGTTTTTACTTCTCGCAACCAATACCAGATTATCACCTTTAGAAGCGTGTATTTTTGCTAATTCCAATCCAATACCGCTGGATGCTCCGGTTATTAATGCTGTAAGTTTCATTTTTTACTCTCTGTGTTTGTTCTCAACATTCTGGTTTCCATTTGATCCAACCTTTTTCATTGTATCCGAAATCAAAACTTTCCGGATGAATAATCTCAGCCAAAATTTTTAATGAGTCAAGCAGCCTGGGTCCCGGCCGATTAAAATACTGATTCCCATCTACGATGTACACCTGCCTGTCTTTCACGGCCCTTAAGTTTTTCCACTCAGGATGAGTAACAAGCGGACTCATTTCCTCCTGAGCCTTGGGGATGTCATATCCACAGGGGGCAATGATCATAATCTCGGCATCCGTCTCCCGAAGCGCATGAAAATTTATCGTATGGGAATGTTCTCCTTTTTTACCCAAACGATCTATACCTCCGGCATATTTTATTAACTCAGGCAGCCAACTGCCGCTGGTCCATATCGGATCGATCCATTCAAGGAAAGCGACCCTGGGCTTTTTGGTTAAAGATTGTGCCTTTTCTACAATCTGCTCAATGCCTTCCTGCATTCGGGCAATCAATTGTTCTCCACTTTTTTCTGCCTCCAAAGCGGAACTGATCTGCCTGAATCCCTGGTAAATGTCTGCCAGCGTGTTGGGAGCCAGTGAAACAATCCTGGGGCGGGACGAAAGCACTTCACAAGCGGCTTCTTCAACCTCTTTTAAATTAACTGCGCACACTTCACAGTGGTCCTGGGTAACAATTACGGTAGGATTTAATTCTTTGAGTTTTTCGACATCGACTTTGTAAACCGACAGTGCGTTTTGGAGAACATCCCGTACTCGCTTATCGATCTCTAAACTGGATCCCTGGACGTCGAACTTGGGCTGCGAGCATTGCGGGAGTGACAGAACAGACGGCGGGTAGTCACATTCGTGTGATATACCGACCAGTTCCTTTTCAAAACCCAAAGCACAGATGGTCTCGGTGCTGCTGGCGATGAGGCTGATTATCCTGAGCTCTTTCATTTTCTTTTATTTTGTTTCTTCACTGTTTTGTTGTTTCAAAATTCTATCTTTAAGACAATCCGGGCAATAACAACCTTGATTTAAATCGGCGGATTGGAGAATCGGGAATTCCGCGCACCAGCATTTTCCATTTCCGATATTAGAACCACACCCAAAAGCTTTTCCACATTGGAAGCAATTTTTTGAAATGTATTTAAGGGCTTTGGTGTCCACAATTTTATCCTTTATTTATCGACTGTAGAATTCTTACGAACTTGAGTATCTTGTTATGACGATCGAGACAACTTATGATGTGTAAAGAATTTTTATTGGCACCGTTCAGTAAAGTTGATTATTGCATTACACCTCGACGCAACATTTCTACAAATCCTGAGTTTGTTTTTTTCTACTTCACAAATAATCGTCGATTAAGCAGGTAATTCAATACTTTGAGAGTATTTGAAATAATCTTTAGGGTCGTACTTTTGTTTTATCTGTTGTAATTTGGCGTAGTTATTAGCGTAGTATTTATATTGCCAATCACTCAAAGTCACATCACCATAGTTTCTATAACAAGCATCTTCCATAAATTGGGTTCGTATTTCCTTTGAGAAGTTATCAACCCAGTTTTCATGTTTCTTTTTATCATCAGGGGAATCCCAATATGCCTGAAATTGGTAAATAAAATTCATATTTCGATGAGGAAAGGCAGTTGCAGAAGGAGATAGATTATTAATGGCTCTGCCAAAGCTATCCATTTGCAGTAAACAATTAGCCGAAGGTGCGTTGGAAAGCCATTTGTAAATTTCCTTTACGGCATTAGAATCTAAAACACTTTTCGTAAAACCAGAAGTATCTTTAAAACTGGATTGCCCGGGCTCACCATCATTGTATCGAACGGCTGAAACAAAGGGCATGTAGGCATAAAAATCGGGCTGATTGCTCTGGGGAGTATTATCAATCAATTTCTGTACTATTGTTTTTGTTTCGGCTACGGTTCCAAAATATTGTCCGGCAATTGAAAAAGTAGTATTTTTTGTTGAAGTACAAGGAAAAATTGAAAACATATTTTCATCAGTCGAGTTTAACACCCAATCCTGCCAGGCTTCAATTACATCTATAATTTGTTTGCTGTACTTCCAAAGGGACTTCCGCATAGGTATAATGTCCTCCTATCATTAAAACACAACTATGAATGAGCATTAATCCATAAACCAGGTTGGTAAACCTAAATCTCTTATAGGTAACCGCAAGAATGAACAATCCAACAATCGCCGGCATTACCTCCAATAGCCAGGTGAAGTAGTCTTTCGGATTTATTGCAGACCATGTTAAAACTACTCCGAAAAATATTAATAGTGTACTTATAAATTTTCTTTTTGTTTACTTGTGCCTTCCGGTATTTAATAAACCATGTTTTAATGGAGTTTATACATGTTGTATTAAGTTATTTTTCTCCCGGGTTACGTTTGTTCTTTTTGGAAAGTCCTATACCAATAACCAGGAATACGAGCCAAACCAAATAGAAAGGAAACCACGCTGACCACCAGGATTCACCACCAACACCTAGTACGTATTGCATAAACAGGTTGAGAACAATAATTATGGAGAAACCTATTAAACCCATTTTTACAAAAGGATGTTTTCTATTCATCAGGTATTCTCTACGATAACACTATTATTATATTATTCAATTATTGATTGTGATGCACATAACGGATTGCTCAAAGATAAAGATAAATCATTGGCGCACTAATGTCAACCGGGTATTTTGCCATAAGATTTTGAAATAGAAATATGCTCACTTTTGCTGTAGCGGCAAAGTGGGATGAGAGATGTAGAGATACAAAAATCATCTAACGAGACATTAACAAAACCAATATTTTCCCCTCCCCGTTTTCCAGACCTTCCAGAGCTTTGCCTATCATCTGTCCTTCACAGAACTTAGCCTCACTGCATCGCATGGCATAACCGGGTTTGCCGGAAACCGTCAGCAGATCTCCTACGAATATTCGTCCATTTTGGGTTGTAGCTTTCACAGGCACTTGTCCCACAAGCGCAAGCAATGATCGATTTAATATCCATGGATTTAATGTTGTTTCACCTGCTAAAGCCACGTTTGGCTCCAATTTTTCTTGGTTATTCCCTAGCGTAAACCCTGGTTCCGTAGTGATTACACCTGATACGAATGGGCTATAAGCCCGGGCTTTTCTATACTGTTTTGGTTTTGAAGGATCCAGTTCAACTATGTCACCGGGTTCCACCGGCTCGGAAACATGAATATATTCTGCCAGGTCAGCACCACTTGGTATGAATGATCCCTTGGAAAACACGTTACCGGATGAGCGTTCTACACTGAATATCAAATTTGAGACTTCATCTTCAATATGAGTCACGGAGCTTGCAGTACCGGTCGCACTGATCTTAACACCACTTGTTGCTCCTGTCACATTAGTTATATTTCCCGCCTGTAATGACACGGTTAATTCATCCCCTCCTGCCAAATTATTAAGGTCTGCCGTAAATATATAACCAATCGTTCCAACTGGCACAAAGAAATCAGAAAATGTGATTCCATCATCGATGTTTAAGGGATTTTCCAAAGTACCTACTTGATTTTCTCCCGGATCTATAACCCCGTTATTATTTGTATCCTCTATGAGTTGTAGATTAGCAAAATCTCCGCTATCAACCCCGGAAGACGATATCCCTAAAGTTAAGCTTGATCCCATATTAACTACTTCAACCGACGCTGTTAAACTCAACCGAAATAGCTGTGCTGAAGTGACTGAACCGGATAAACCAAACGCATCTGTGACCTGTCCTCCGCCATTTTCGGCTACAGTGAGTTGAGCTTTCCTGGGAGGCTTATTAATATATCCGGCGGGTGAATAATAATTCCAATTTTGCTTAAATCGTTTGTAAAGCGGATCATTCCATTTTCTCGATTCAGGCTGGTTCAAATTCTCAGCTTGATTCCAATATATTTGTATTTTTCCACTCGTATCATAAATAATGACTTCTTCCCTACTGTCTCCTGCAATATCCGCCGTATAAATCAGGGTTGCGTTTGTCGCCGGAAAATCCTCCGGCGTATGCCAAATTGCATCCCCGGTTAATGCATCAAAAACTCCTATATTGCCATCAATGTGCCTGGCTTTGGCCGCAAAATAATGTTTCTCACCACCTTCCCAGTCAATGGTTGAGATCATCTCCACCCCCTCACTATTGCCATTTTCATGCGTATTAAAACCTGCTGATAGAACATCTTGCATATCATAATCCTGAAACTCATTGCCAAAAGCATCAAAGATCCAGGGATGTTGTGAATCAGTTGGCCCATCAAATCGGGATCGAACCCAGACTTCACTAAATGACCGGTTCGAATCAAAATTTCCGGCAGCCACATTTTGAGGCTCTTTGCCTTTTCTGGAGAAAAGCTGGGTTTCCTTGCGCCAAATAATGCCATTTGCAGACAACATCGTGGTATGCCAGTCTGTTTTTCCCTGGTGATCTTCTTCCGTTACAATCCATTCCAGGCCCGGCAGATCAGGCCGAAAATCTCCGATACTTACACAATCCAAATGATCGACAAAGCCTCCGGATTTTATTCCCACCCAATTTGTTGGATAACCCAAATCTACAATTGTTCCATCATGGTCGATCATATTCCCACCCACAACCTCATCCAAGCCATCACCATCTACATCTGCTGCCTGGAATGATCCATGCGCAGGTCCCCAATAGCCATCATATATCCCATTAGATTCGTTATAGTCATATACTACGCGCCATATTTCCTGGTTATTCTCCATATCCCAGGCGAGCAAGTTTCGATTGACATAAAAAGATACAGTTTTTGTTTCAGTTTCCAGGATATCCAGAGTTTGGAGAATAACATCTCGATCTCCTCTACCCCTTAGATTAACTACGGCAATATGAAACCATTGGTTATTGGGACCGATGATCGGTAATGAAATCGTTTGTTCAATCTGGCCGTTTAACCCATTAAATACCAGAATTTGATTAGAGCCATCCAATGCAAGAATTTCGATAACATTATCACCGTCAATATCTGCTGCGGCATGCCTTGTTCCACCGTTTTTTCCATCGGGGTTTTCGACCGAAGCTTGCCACATTAGATTGCCAAAATGATCAATCGCAAAAAGTTTGGATTCAGATCGGTATGTAAAATCCAATAAGCCATCTTGATTCAGATCGATTACAAAGAATTGTTTATCTTTCACTGGCTCCGGTATAGTTATCAAAAAAGGATTGCTGGCATAATTTGGCCAATCATCCGGGATTGCTGCTTCGGTTTTCTCTTGCTGTATTTGAATAAAGTTGATCGTTACAACAAGAAATAGGTGCAGCACAATTTTTTTCTTAGAATTATTCATGATATTATTCTTAGAACGATTTAGACATCATCCAATATCTTGGAAATACCTGCAGGAGCCCCTGTCTTTCGTGTATTAAGAAGGAAAATTCGGTGAGAAGACAGACAAAAGCCACCCAAAGAACACGAGATTAGTCAATTTGACATCCATGTCCAATAAAATGACTATTGCCAGGCCTTTTTCAAAATGAAAATTTACACTAATTTATACCTATTTGATTTAAAGGCCTATAATTAATAATAAGTTAACATATAATTAACGAATTAATCAAGCAATAATTTCTTGAATATGTCAATTAATCAATGTATCTCCATGAAGGGAAGGATTTAGGATGTTAAAGAATTTTACTGTAAATTGATTCTCTTTGTCAATGATGATCTTAGCAAAAGAAATGGGTAAAGTGAAACGCCGTGGACCAATGCTTCCCGGATTGAGATATAGAACGCCATTTTTTGTGTATTTTCCCGGTTTATGGGAATGGCCAAAAATGACAATATCAAAATTTCCCTGGGGATTTATATCCAGCTTGTCAATTTCGTGGAGGATGTAAAAGTCATGTCCGGATATGGAGAAAGCGTTGGTTTCGGGGATATCCGGAAGTTCTTGAATGCGATCCATATTGCCTCGCACAAAAATGATATTAGCATTGAGGTTCTGAAAATCCACATAAGTTTTGGTACTGCCAATATCACCGGCATGAATGACATAATCTGCGTTTTGAATAGGCTGACAAACTTCAGACCGGATTAATTTATGGGAATCGCTTATAACAGTAATTGTGGGCAATTTCTTAACTCTGAGGGTAGGAATTGGTTTTTAGATTCATTTTAATATTGTTCATTTTTTCTCTTAAAATATTAAAGTCGCGGTAGAAATGCCAGTTACTCTGTACCTCCCGCACAGATCCCAGCCCACGGCATTAAGGGCTCCTGCCTTAGATCAGACGATCAGGCGTTGTGTCAGGTGAATGGATGGTAGATACGTGCTGGTGGTAACCATTTATCCGCCAACCGATTCTATTCCTCATTTTTCAGGCGTATACGGGTCTCGGAATCGGAATTTTATAATACCCTTGCAAATATGAAAAAGGTGAGAGCTGCCTTCTTTTTAAGTGTAAAGCTCTCCCTTAAAATGGGGCGATGCCTTGCTATTAACCAACTTTTATCTATTGACTTATGATTTAAATTCGATTGCCGATAACCTAAGTAACGGGACTGGCAGGAATCATTTCAGGTATTGCCAATAAGGAAAAGCGTAATTTAGACTTTGCACGGTAGCGCTATTTTGAGATGATTTTCCAGTGAATAATATATCACCGAGAGTAATGATTTTTGATTAAAACCTAATATTTATTAATTTCCAATTTCTATGAAAGATAGAAGAAATGAACAACATAGCAAAAGTGAATAAAGAAGAAAAATATATGCTTGGAGATATTTCATTAATAGATATTAGAAACAAAAATGAAACTCGTGTTATTAGCCTTCTTCCTAAAGTTCTTACAGAATTCCCGGAATTTGAGCCTGACAGAATTGATATTCAAGATATTTATGCGTTAACATTAAATAAATTACAACCAAGGTATATTCAAAGAGCCAGCGTCATCTTAAGCGAACCAGTTACAGATGAAATCATAAAGGAACAATTAAGAAATGCAACTGAGCGAGTTAGAATTAATCCAAACCATAATATCTAGTTAAACAATTTTTAAAATATCAAAAAACAGATTATCTACAAGGATTTTTACAGTTTGAATCTGTTATTACAATAGCGCCAACTTTTAATCCTAAAATAAAGGTACGATTTTAGCCCCGCGATTCAGAGGTTGTGTGAAAACATAATGTCATTCAGTAGGAATCTAGTTTGGCTCATGTAAGATGTTGTTTTTTAACAAGATCCCGTCACGACGGGATGACAATTGTATGCTTTTCTTGAATTTTCTATAAAAATTAATTGTCAATCCTTTTACACACAGCTTCTTCATCGTGGGGATTTGAATGTCTTAAAAAATCATAGTCCAAGTCGGGACGAATGATGAAAAAAGATTCAAAACTATTTGAATGTGACCAGGGAAATGTCAGGATATAATTATAGAATGGGGATACAATCTGGGAAAAATCTGAAAATTGAGGCCGAAAAACCCTTAGATTGCTATCAGGAAATGGAGTGTATTTAAACCTATTTTATCGAAGTAACACACAACAAAGCAAATAAAACAGTTTTTGAAAACGATTTTTTTTTAGCTTCATAATATTCCCCTTCACCAAGGGAAAGGTGAGAATACAGAAAAACTTCGGAAGTTTGACAATTATATTACTCTCTTACCTGTAATGGAATACCGAGAGTTAAAATGATTTTAAACCCATCAATATTCGATTTAATGCCTTTATATGGTTCATTAAAAAAAGAGCTTTCAAAATTATCCGGAAAAACAGATGTTCCGGCTGCAATTTTTGCCAGATTATCATCTGTTAACACTTCATTTTTCCCTCCGGTAAACAAAGGATACATAAGTTTAAGTGTTAATATCACAGGATCTTTATTAACTCCGACTGAAATACCAAAATCGGTTGAAATGGTATTGTTACTTTCATATTTACCATTCAAAGGATTTGCCCCTTCAGGATCGGGAGGGGCTCTATAAGAACTTTCAAGTGATAATTTTTTGTTAAAATAAACAGCAAAAACTCCGGTTATAAAAAATTGCTTGATACGAGGTCCAATACCGCCTTCAATGAGAAAACTTCTCTGTCTCAATATCAATTCTCTTTCTTCAAAATTGTCAAATTCCGCAAAATCTTTGGTAAAAACATTTTGAAATCCCACGTTAGCAAACATCGCCAATTTTCCAAAATGATGATACCCTAGTTCCAGACGGATTCCAACCGGCTGACTTAAGCCACTAAATCCTTTGATTAAACCAAATTGAAAACTCCTATGAAACGAATTGTACGTATCTTTAAATAAATCAAGATCATCAGAACTAAAAAATGCCAAACTATACCCAATACTTGGAGTAATGTATTGCTGGGACCGAACTGAGGTAAAACAAACCATTAAAATATATAAAATAAAAAATATTCTTTTCACTATATGGTTCTACCGATCATGGTATGGTTCCATCACGAACATCAATTTTATTGAGATCATAAATAAAGATTAGCGGCTGTATGGGCGCCACTATCGATTGTTTTCATTCTTTTCTTGTTTTTATCGCAGCTACATTTGACAGGATTGTCGGGATATAAAGAATCCTTTTTATTTTGTTCACCCTGTTAAATATTAAAAAATTACGAATCCGGGCAACTTTATTTTACAGGCAAAATAATTGTGAACTTTGTTCCTTTGCCAATCTCACTTTCGACTTTAATTTCACCTTTAGGTTTTTGAATAATATTGTAAGCTGAGGACAACCCCATTCCGATTCCTATTCTTGCACCCTTTGACGGTAAAACTCAAGTCGAATATATTTCCAAGTGTTCTGGTGACATGCCTCGCCCCGTATCGGAAATGATAATGATTATATTTCCCCCCTCAATTGAGGTTTTTTGTAGTTACAGTACCTTCGTTCCTAACGAATAGCTTGAACAGCATTGGTTAATAATGTCATAAAAACTTGATTGAGCTCACTGCCCCTTAAACCAAGGCATTAAGAGCTTAAAAAGCATACAAAAGACTTTAAATCGGAAGCTTCTCTACCGGTTCTGTTTTCTGACCGCACAATTTTTTCAGACTGTTCAAGACTTCGGAGGTAGATTGAAACCTAGCCTAGCTTATGGCTTTTTTTCTAGAGTCTTCAGGATAATCTCTTGCAATTCTTCAGATACCTCAGCACGCACCTTTTACTCTGGCCTTTATTGGTGATCATTGGTTATTAGATGAATGAATAGATCGGGATAATTGAGAAGGTTGGTAAACCGAAACTCTAAACTCTAGATCCTGCAGATGTAAAACATCCCTGAGTTTTAAGATATAATACTCGTTTAGTAATATACCTGTATTGAGAATGATCCGG
>JADFJB010000089.1 GCA_022566355.1 candidate division KSB1 bacterium | reverse complement strand
CTGAATATTATTCTTAATAAAATCAATCCAAACGATAGTAATCCAGATTTTACTAATTCCGAAATATGGTATGATGGGCGCGGTTTATGCTACCGTTTTTGCTCAGTTCAGCGCTTTGTTTGTCGCTTATCGCGTTGTCCAAAAAGTTTATCCTGTTAAATATGAAATCAATAGGATCTTGATATTGTTTGGAATAGCAATCGGTTTATTTTTCATTACCGCAGTTTTTAACAACTATTGTTTGATCGAAAGAATCATCTATAAAGGATTGGTTATCTTATCATTCCCATTCATCCTTTACTTGATCCGGTTCTACGAGCCAGTCCAGCTAGATCGAATTCGAGGTTCAATCAAAAAATGGAGTGGGAAAATATTGCTACTAAAGCTGTTTAAATATAAATAAATAAAATAGAATTAATGGAGTGTGAAATTGATAACAGCCGAATCAGAGGCTATGTTTTCAACAAATAGTTCAGTAGATTCTTCGTTATCTGAAACGATAATAATTTGCTACGAGAAGGCATCGATAAAGAAAAAATTCATTTCGTCGGAAACGTGATGATCGATACTCTCTTCAGCCATTTAAACCGGGCTCAAGATTCAAAAATACTTCAGGTGCTAAACTTACAGTCCCATGAATTCTCAGTTTTAACCCTACACCGCCCCCAAGCAATGTAGACTCAAGGGAAAACTTTTCAGAGATTGTAAAGGCATTGGTGGAAATTCAAAAAGAGATTTAAATAGTCTTTCCAAGCCATCCGCGAAGTAGAAAAGGCCTTACTAAAAATTATTTATTTGTCTGTTTTCTAAGGAAACAGTACGATATTGAAATAAATAAAATAAATCATAATAAAAGTAATACTTTGTTTCTTGCTCCAAGCTTATTATCTTAGCAATTAGTATATTATTTGACCATTCTAAATCCTTCAAAATAAAACAGAGGTTAGCATGAAAAAAAATAATTTAACCGGGCGTGTTGTTGTTTTTGGATGTTTGATTTGCTTACTATTTGTATTCTCAGGATTGAAAGCCCAGGAAACCAATGAAGAATCATGGACTCCTGAATTGAGTATGAAATACAAATCGATTCGCGGAACGGCTATTTCTCATGATGGTAGCAGAATTGCATATGTGGTTCGAGAGCCAGTCATGGAGGGTGAGAAGTCGGAATACTTAAGCCAAATTTGGGTGGTTTCCTCGGATGGCAAAATGAATTATCAATATACTCATGGTGAAAAATCGGCTTCTAATCCATCCTTTTCTCATGATGGAAAATATCTCGCATTTACGTCTTCACGCACTGGCAAAAAAAGCCAGATCTGGATAATGCGAACACAAGGAGGGGAGGCTGTAAAATTAACAGATGCGAAATCCGGAGTATCGTCCTATCGCTGGGCGCCCGATGGACAAAAAATCGCATACACCATGCGTGATCCGGATTCGAAAGAAGAAGAAAAAAGAAAAAAGGAAAAACGAGATGTAATTCTCGTTGACAAAAATTTTAAATACAATCACTTATATACAGTAGCTATTGCTGAAGATGATTCCGGAAAGCATGAAACCAAACGATTGACTAAAGGGTTGTTCCATGTCTCCAGTTTCGATTGGTCGCCGGATGGCATAACCATCGCATTTGTTCATCAACCGGATCCAAAAATCAATACAGGCGGTATCGCCACCGATATTTCAACCGTGCCCTCGGACAGTGGGGAAGTGACGCCGCTGGTCACTCGATCAGGCGCCGATCGATCGCCGAGATATTCTCCCGATGGTAAATGGATTGCTTTTGCTTCCCATGGCGGTTCTCTCCAGCGGATTGGTTTGAGTGATATTTATTTAATTTCGAGTTCAGGCGGCGATATAAAAAATCTGAGCCATACCAGTAACCGCAACACCAGTATTCTGGCCTGGTCTATTGACAGCAAACAGGTTTACGTTTCAGATGCTGTTCGAACAACCCGCCAGGTGCAAGCGCTTCCTGTCGACGGAAAAGAACCTAAAACAATCACAAAGAGGGATGGAGTTTTCGGCTCGATCTCAATCAGTGGAGATGGAAAAAGTTTGGCTTTTACTTATCAAATCCTGGAAATGCCGGCGGATGTTTATGCCTCTTCCATTAAGAATTTCAAAATGTCAAAATTAACTTCTGTCAATGGAGATGTTCCAAAACCGCTCATGGGAAGAACAGAAGTGTTAACCTGGAAATCCAAAGATGGGATGGAAATCGAAGGACTTTTAACATACCCGGTGGATTATGAACCCGGTACGAAATATCCGTTAATTCTGAATATTCACGGCGGACCTGCCGGTGTTTATAGTCAAAGTTTTACCGGTAATCCCAGCATATATATGCTGCAATATTTTGCACAAAAGGGCTATGCCATTATTCGGGGTAATCCGCGTGGCAGCAACGGTTATGGCAAAGAATTTCGCTATGCCAATTACAAAGACTGGGGTTTTGGCGATTACGAGGATATCATGGCTGGCGTTGATAAGGTCATCGATATGGGAATTGGTCATCCCGACAGCCTTTGTGTAATGGGATGGAGTTATGGCGGTTATATGACATCGTTCCTCGTCACTAAAACCAATCGATTTAAAGCGGCGAGTATGGGAGCCGGCTTGCCCAACTTGATCAGCATGGTTTCGACCACAGATATCCCCGATTACCTGGTTGCCCATTTCGGCGGTGAATATTGGGATGATTACGAAACTTATGAAAAGCATTCTGCGATTTACCGTATCAAAAATGTGACCACGCCAACTCAAGTGATTCATGGCGCCAATGATCTACGCGTGCCGTTTACCCAGGGACAGGAGTTTTATGTATCATTATCAAGATTGGGAGTACCGACAGAAATGATCGTCTATCCGAGGACACCTCATGGTCCCCGCGAACCTAAATTTCTCATGGATGTTTCACAAAGAATAATGACCTGGTTTGATTTTCATTTGGGCCGATCTGAGAAAATGAAAGAAAAAGTAAAGAGTACATCTGATGAATGATTTAGATTAATTTCCTTGATTACATGAAAAAGAAGAATACTGATTCAACAGGTTCAGATACCCAATTGGATGATTCATTTCCGGGTATTGGCAGTAACTATGGTAAAGATGGAGTAGATGTTACCTTAATTCGCTGGATGCTTTCATTGTCACCACTTGAACGATTGCAGGTGTTGCAACAACATCTTAATTCAATTAATCATTTACGAAAATTTGGAAAATTTATCTAATTTTATCGGTATACTTAAAGTTCTTGTAGAACACAACGTGGATTTCATTGTTGTGGGTGGACTAGGTGCAGTTTTGCACGGAGCGCCGATTATGACATTCGATCTGGACATTGTTCATTCTCAGGAAGATAAAAACCTTGATCGACTTGTTAATGTCTTAAGGAAACTTGAAGCCTATTACAGGGAGCAACCGGAACGTAGGTTAAAACCCAAAAAGAATCATCTGAATTCTCCTGGCCATCATCTTTTAATGAAAAATTAGGACCACTTGATCATTTTAGGAACCATAGGGATGGCCATGGAATACGATGACCTAATCGATAAAACAGATAGATTGGCTTGAATAATTCATGAATTATGGATTTAAGCTTGAGTTTCCAAAGTTGTCATCCCGTCGCACAGGCTGTCGCAGAATAGGCAAAAAGCCTGGAATTGTCATCCTGAACGGAGCGAAGCGGAGTGAAGGATCTTGTTTGAAACTCGTTGTAACTATCGTATAATCAGGTTATTAAGGGCAGTACCAACAAGATTCTTCGCTGGCGCTCAGAATGACATTTCAGATGATGTTGTGCATTTTGCGACAGCCTGCCGCAACGGGATCTATTTCCATAAAATTGAAAAAGCATAATTGTTAGTATTAAATAAATAGTTGCAAAATAGATCCTTTCTGGATGACAGTAAAAAGTTTATGAATAGATCAGGTTAGAAATTGAAGGAGAAATGAAGATTAGAATTTTAAATCTAAAAACTATTATCGAAATTAAAGAACATCTTGGTAGTGAAAAAGACAAAGCTACATTGCCGATTTTGAAACGTACATTAGATGAGAAATCCAAAGAGTGAACATAAAGTGAAGTAAAATAATATGGAGACTAAATAATGAGAGTTCAGAAATACTTGTCAAAAGTGATCTATGTTATCTTATTTGTAGCTGTTCAAACTATCAGCATTCACGCCCAGGAAATCGGTCCTGCCAACGGTTCTCTGGTAATCGCTGGCGGAGCTGTTCGGGGTGAAGAAATTATCAAAAGATTCTTGGACCTGGCCGGTGGCGCGGACGTTCCAATTGTGGTAATTCCAACTGCAGGCGGAGGTGAGACTTACGATCAATACTGGCGTGGACTGCGTCAATTCAAAGCTGCTGGAGCTACCGACCTGACTGTTCTCCACACCAAAGATCCAAAAGTGGCAAATACAGTCGAATTTGTAAATGTGATTAAAAAGGCCCGAGGAGTTTGGTTTTCCGGCGGGCGGCAATGGCGTTTGGCAGATTCTTATTTGAATACAAAAGTTCATGATGAACTGTGGAATTTATTAGAACGAGGTGGGGTAATAGGCGGCTCCTCAGCGGGAGCCACCATCCAGGGTTCCTATTTGGCAAGGGGCGATTCCAAAACCAACACGATCATGATGGGAGATCATGAAGTGGGGCTTGGCTTTCTCAAAAACAGTGCTATCGATCAACACCTTTTGAGACGAAACCGGCAATTCGATTTGATCGAAATTATAAAGGCGCATCCGAAATTGCTTGGCATCGGCCTGGATGAAAACACTGCTATCGTGGTCAATGGTGATCAATTCGAAGTAATTGGCCAAAGCTACGTTGCAATTTATGATTACAACAGTAGCATAGACTCGGGCGGTTTATTTTACTTCCTAGCGCCAGGAGACCGCTTTAATCTAAAAACACGTGAAGCAGTACGGCCAAGAACCGATCGCCAACCTATAGAACGAGTAGTAAAAAAAGGTTGGACCGAGAAGGATTAAAATTTGGCGATCATCATTCCCCCTGTTATTATAAATCTGAGAGCTAATTTTCCTTTGTGGTTAGATTATTTAGCTGCAAAAAAATAAGCGTATTATATTAGTTCTTGCATTTTTATTCAGGTAAATGTAACTTATCATAATTCCGGTTAATTGCCTTACTAAAATAAAAGTTTAAAGATATGGTGTTTCAAAAGAGAGGGAGTTACAAGTTTCAAAATACACGCTTTGGAATATTCGTTCCCCCGACAATATTATGCTTCAAGGGTTTTTGGTATAGTACTAAATTTTTTGTCAAATCTAAATATTAAATGGATGGTATCATGAATGTTAGAAGAACAATTTTTGTCCTGTTGCGTGCTTTGATTATCGATGCGGTACCCAAAACAATTATCCCGACGTGCTTTAGCAACCAGGATGCGAATATGCAACTAAGAAAGATATTTACGGCCCTTTTATTGTCACCCATGCTCGTGGTTGCAATTTGCAGTCAATCTTTGGCTCAAGGGACAGTTATTTACAACAATAGTAATTCGCAAAATCAATTCGTGCCCATAAGCAAAATCCCACCTGGAAATCTTAAACCGCCACAAGAAATTATGGATTGGGACTCCAGTGGCGGCGGTACCGTCACTCATTTTGAATTCGGTTACTTTACCTCCTCACCAGACTCATTCGCTATGACTATCCGATTTTACAAAGGCACCAACGCGGATACAAACGGCACCTTGATACGAGCATTTCCATTTTTGAGTTTGCCGGGTTTCGATCCCAATGAGGTGGAACGTTTTATCGACCATGATATTTCAGATTCGTCATTTTTCCTACCGCCGGGACCTTTTGGCTTTAGTTACGAAATAATGGACAGCCTCGCAGGCCCTATTTTTTCGACAGGCGAAAAAGGCTCGGATAGTCTCCGCAGTGTATCTCAAAATAAAAATGTCAGTCTCCCGGGAGCTTCAAATCAGCTTCATATGGTACTCCGAGGCTTGCTTACCGTGGACCACACCTTTGAAGGCCCGGGTGTGATTCAGACCGGTGCAGTGGCCACGTATAATTTTAAAATCCCTGCCCCGCTGCCGCCGCCACCTGATCCATTCATCAATATGGAAGGCTTCATCAGCATAAAGACCAGCGATTCGATTAATATCAGGCTGCCGGACCCGAGCCCGTTCGGCTTAACCCGCATCGGTCCGGAAACGCTGGCGGAGGAGTTGGAACGGCTGAAGCACAAAATGCTGATAGACTCGCTTGACGCATGCTCGGGGGAGGACGTGAGGTGCTTCAAGATCGATTTCGGCAACGGCTTTGGTCCGTTCAATACCCTGATCTTCGCGGACGGCTTCGAGAGCGGCGACATCACTTCGTGGAATACCGGGGCCGCTGCCGACAGTACCACCAGCACCCCAAAGGAAAAACCTGTCGGGGTGATTAACGAAGACAAGAAGCTGCCGGTGCTCACCGCAGAAGAGCTGGCTGAGGCCATAGAATTGTTCAACGACGATACGGTATTTAACGAAAAGACCATCGGCCTGGTGAGCGAGCGCTTCGGGATCCTGAAGCCGCTGCCGCGGGTCGAGACGGTTTTATTTGATGACTATTCAAGCTTAAGAAAAACCACCGGTGCACCGGTCGTCACGATAGACGGCAGCAATTGCCCGGCGCCCTGCAGCGGCCTAATCCTGCAGGGAGGTAACAGCGGTATCAATGGCATTGCTTTCACCGGCTTTCCGAACTATGGTGTGGTGCTGGAAAGTGACAGTAATACAGTTACGAACAGCCAATTCGACAACAACGGACTGGGCGGCATGCTAATCGCAGATTCAGTCAACACGGTGGGCGGCACACAAGAAGATGGAAACGTTTTTATGAACAATGGTGGGCCTGGGATCGTCGTGGAGGCCGGAGTAGGAAACTCGATCCTTTATAACGTTTTTTCCGGCAACGCTGGGCCGGCCATCGATTTGGGTGCGGACGGCGCTACCGCCAACGACGCTGGTGATGGAGACACAGGGCCGAACAACTTGCAGAACTTCCCGGAATTGACGAACGTTCAATTACGGGTTGAGGGTAGGGGCCCATTAGTAGAAGGCGGACTAAACAGCGTTTCCAATTCCTCTTTTTCACTGCAATTTTTCACAAATGAAAGTTGTGATCCATCCGGAAACGGCGAGGGTGAAGTGTTATTAGGATCAACTAATGTAACCACCGACGGTAATGGCGATGCAGCATTTTCGATTACAGCAATTGGATCGGCATCTATTGGCCAATTCGTAACTGCGACTGCTACAGATGCGGCAGGTAACTCCTCGGAGTTTTCTGCATGCTATGAGATTACCACTACTGTTTCGGTTAGTAGTGGGATCGAATTGCCCACGGAATATGCGCTTTATGAAAATTATCCCAATCCCTTCAATCCAACAACGACGATTAAGTATGAATTGCCGGAAGTTTCCGAAGTCAGCTTAGTCATTTACAACCTGCAAGGTAAATCGGTAAGAACTTTAGTGAGTGCTTCTCTGCCTGCAGGATCTTACACGGTTGATTGGGATGGCCGTAATGACAAAGGAATGCAAATGGCCAGCGGCGCTTATCTGCTTAAAATGAGTGCCGGCAGTTTTATTCAGACAAAAAAATTAATGTTGATGAAGTGAACCGATAGAATAAACTAATTGTGATTTGAATTTAATCCCAAACTCACCTCACCCCAAAGCAAAATTTCTACCGGCAGGAATGATGAATAAAGAAATAAATATAATATCTGACGAAAGGTGTTATGGCAGCTGCGGAGTTGTGAGGTTTCACGATTAGAAATATCAAAAACCGGCTGACATATACGATGCACTGTCGTATCGTATAAACTATGAAAGTAACCGCACTTATACCCGATGACCTGATTGCTGATGTTAAGCAATTGACCCAGGGGAAAAATATCACCGACTCCTTGATAAAAGCATTATCCGAATGGGTCTCTATTCAAAAAATAAAATCTTTAAATATCCAGGTCGCCCGGACTCCTTTTGTTTTCAAAGAAGGATTTAGTAGCTCCTTTGTAAGAAAGATTAACAGGCAGTGATTGTTATTGATACGTCAATCTGGATTGACTTTTTAAAGGCAAATGAACCTGTTTTCTCGCGCATGCAGGGATTGCTAAAATGGACAAGCGCTTGTAGTTGAATGTGTATTTGCAGAATTGATGCCGGGCACCAGAGAAAAACGGGAACGTGGTATGATATCTGAATATTGGTACAATTTACCGAAAATACTCTATGGTGGATGGGATTTTCTTTAAAGCAGGTAAAAAATCTGGTCGAAGCAAATGGCTTATTAAGGGTGTTGGACTAATTGATTGTGCCATATTAATGTATGCAAGAGAAACTAAAAGTCAGGTTTGGACTTTGGATAAGAATTTGTTATCAATTTTATCAAAAGTAGAAAGGTTTTCATAGTTAAGAGAAGATTTCTGCTAACAACCCAATCACAAACTCACCTCACCCCCTAAAACAAAATTTCTGCCGGGAGCATTAAACCCACTCATGTGCTCCCGGTAATTTCTATCCAAAAGATTGGTAATCGAAAATCGAATATTAAAAAACTCATTCAGCTCAAATCCTGAACGCAAGTTGAAAGTAATCCAACCCGGTGAACCCCCTTCGGGAATACGCAGATCCAGATGATCTTCGGATGACAGGCGATTTTGGGCTGCGGCAAATCTTGAGTTGATCTCAAACCATCTGCGGCTGGTTTGCCGGCGGATTGCAAAAAAGCCATTCAATGGCGGTATGGCTGTTAGCGGCTCTGAAAAAGAGCTGTTTTCTCCGTAAGTATAACTCAAATTTGATTTAAGCAGCAGGTTTTCAGAAAGGACCGCTTCGATGCCAAATTCAATTCCGGTTATGAATGCATCACCCACATTGGTCTTGTGGAACACAGTTAGCGTGTCGCTGTCATAGACAATGGTTGGCAGCCCGTTAAATGATGTTTGTTTGCGCAAAAGTAAATCTGAAATATCGCTATAATAACCGATTAAATTGATCTTAATGATGTCAGTTGCAATTTTAAATCCTCCGTCAAAGCTTAAAATCCTTTCGGGTTGCACGTCAGGATTTGGCACATCATAAAAACTGCCGCCTTTTCCCGGCCCTAATTTGCTGGCGTCATCCAAATTAGGCGCCCGGAATCCCTGGGCAATATTTGACACAAAGTTTACATTTTCGGTGATGGAATATGTCACACCGGAGCTGACGGTGAACGAAGCCGGGGATATTTCGAATGTTCCTAAATCGGCGGTGCTGCCGCTTGCTGCAAAAGGGGCTTTCAGCTTAAAAGCGCTAAATCGTGTTCCAATATTAAAATTCAAACGGCGGGAGAGTTTGAGTTCAGCTTGACCGAATATCCCGAAACTCAGGTAGGTCGAACCATCCGGATAAATCGGATCTTGGCTTGTTTCGACCCCTGATGATAAATCAACAATGGATGAATTTGCATTTACATGATCAAAATAGATTTCCGATCCATATACAAAATAATGTTTTTTAAGCAGTATTTTATTCATCTGGATTTGGGCGGCGTAAGTCACAGTTTCAAATTGATCCCTGGTCTGGTTACTGCTTCCGGTTCTTTGCTGGATACGTCTTTCAAATTGCCTGTTTAGAGACAGCGTGAACTTTGCCGTTTCAAAAAAACCATTTTGGTTTGTGTTTTCGTAATTCAAATAGACCAAATCACGCTCCTGGGGATCATACAGCCATAAACTGTTTATCCGGGATTCTATGGTATCATAACGCGGAACTTCATTTTGGCGGCTCAACTGGTAAGCCAACGAAAAATGATGAGACTCTTTTGGCGATAACTGAATTTTTGTCATTAGATCAAATTTGTTATATTCGTTTGGCGATTGTGTTTTGTTAAGAATCCTTGATACCCTGGAATCATTTCGTAATCGATCCATTAAGGTGCTGCCTCCAGAAGTCCCCCTGGTGATATTGCCATGTGAATAAAATGAAGCATCAACCAAAAAGCCCCATTTGCTGTTTGCAGTTTGCAAACCTAAATGGGCGGAATGGGTATTATCTGCTGTTGAGGAGTTGATCGAGGCAAAACCATCCCATTTTTGCTTGTGTTGAGCATCCATTATCGGGCTTTTAGTGATGATGTTAATAACACCTCCCAAAGCATCGCTGCCATATAAAGCAGAAACAGGGCCATGAACGATTTCAATCCTCTCTATTGATTGTGGATCGATGGTATTGAGATATTGGAGATTGCCGCCGCGATAGGTAGAATTATTGAGTCTGATGCCGTCTATCGCAAGTAGGATTTTATTGGCACGTAGGCCCCTTATAATAGGAGAGCCGCCGCCATTGTTGGTTTTCTGTATATAGATGCCGATTTCTTCACGCAGTAACTCCGGTGTCTGATTGGCATTTAAATCCCGGATTTCTGCTTGTGTTATCACTGAAACCAGTTGTGAGGCGTCCTGCTCCAAAACTATGTGCCGGCTTGCTGTGATCTGAACATCCTGGAGATAAAAAGATTCTGCCGTCATTTGGAAATTAATCCGAAACACTTCATTGAGTTTTATTTCCACTTCGCTATGAATCGTTTTGTAGCCAACCAACTTTACCGTAACTTGATACTCGCCAGGCTTTAAGTTATTGATTGCGAACATGCCGCTGTCATCACTATCATCACCAACTTGAATGGATTGAATAAATACTTGCACAAAGGCTAAAGGCTTGCCGGTATTTTCATCGCTGACTTGTCCTGTTAATGAAGCTGTTTGGTTGTCTTGCTGTGATAAGCATGGTTTTGAAATCGAGGTTAATAAAATCGGAAATAGAAGAAAGATAAGTTTTGTTTTGCAGATTTTCATTTGTTGATTCAACATCTTTTTATAATAAGCATTTTAAATTAATTAATTGTAATTATTTTTTAAAAAATCCAACTCCATGAGCATATTATTGATAAAATAAATAAGCGATGATTCCTCAAATCTGGCTATGTATTATTTTAATGGCGAAATATTTCAAATGTTGTTAAGTTCAAACCAATTCATAAGTTTTATTATAAACAGGCTTTTGCGCTTATTTGAAAAAACATAGCATTCGGGCAGCGGTAAAGCCTTTAGGACGTCGAAACAAAAATTCAGTAGAGGTTGAAAAGGAGCGCCAATGGCGACGAAAGAAACAACGGGAACGAAACCGTATTGAAGGTGCCATAGGTTATGGAAAAACCAACTTCCACTTAGGATTAATCCGAGCTAAATTGCCAAAACAGAAGAATCGTGGATTAAAATGGGACTTTTAACTCAGAATTTAATCGTAGCAACCAAAAGAACGTAAGAGATAGTCAACTTGATAAATCGTCAATGAACAAAACATCAATAATACGTTTTTCAAATTGGTGAATTTCTTTTTTAGGTAGACCCTACTTCAATCGATCAGTCTGAAAGACTTTATTATAGTTTTGGAGCAGGGATAACTCAAAATTACCGGGATAAACTTTTTTCATTTATTGATTTCGCGTATGTCGTTCATCCTTTGTACGATTTGTTTAGAGTATCATTATCACTTCAAATCGATTGAATTTGTATTCTTTGACTTTGGTGAAATAAATGAACAAAGATTAAGGGAATTAAGATTTGAATCCATTTTCCCACAAATTCAATATATACTATTATCAATTTCAATATGACTTTTAAAACATCAAAGGACAAAAAATGTTAAATATCAATAAAAAATATATAATAATCGGTTTCCTATTAACTCTTTTATTTGTAACAACTTCAAAAGCACAAGTTGGCATGATCGGTTATGGAAGATACGATAAATTCGGTTTGCTTGGGGGAGGGCTTGGTTATACGTCAATCGATAATGATTCTTATGTAACGATAACCTTAACTCCCGAGCTGTCTTTCGGAAAAATAGGAGTAGGATTAAACGTGCTTTTGTTGTACAATACCAATAATGGTCATATCCGCTCGAAGGATTGGGATGAAAGCTATGATTATTTTCGCGCAATTCGTTACCTACGATATGGTTGGAAAGGGGATGATTTATACACTCGCATAGGGACATTAGACGCGACCAGGATCGGCCATGGCTTCATAATGAATTATTACACAAACGAGGCAAATTGGGATAATCGAAAAATTGGGCTAACTCTGGATTCGGATTTTGGCAGATATGGCATTGAAACCATGACAAGTAACCTGGGCAGATCTGAAATCATTGGAGGACGATTTTACCTGAGACCTTTCAAAAATGTTTTGAACATGCCTTTGCTTAACAATGTTATCTTTGGCGCGACTTATATTACAGATGTGGATCCGGATGTAAATCGAGCTACTGAAAATGATGATGTAAGTGTATATGGTCTTGATATTGAATTGCCCTTTATTGACAATAAATTGCTTTGGACTGCAATTTATGCGGATTATGCAAAAATAAATAATTTTGGTTCCGGAAAAGCCGTTGGTGTTGGTCTGAGGTTAAAAGGGATGGGAGAGTTTGTATATTTTGAGGCAAGATTGGAGAGAAGATGGCTGGGAGAAGAATTTTTGCCAAGTTATTTTGATTCATTTTATGAAATTGATCGCTATGTTCCTCTGACATCTACCACGGGAGTTTACAAGACAGAAATCCTCTCAGGCATTACCTCCAGTTTAAAAGGTGTATTTGGCGAATTACGTAGCAATATTTTGGGTATAGTGGATATTATTGGCAATTTTCAGAAACTTGATGCTGTCGATAATAGTGGTATTTTACATATTAATGCAATTACCAGGCGCCACATACCCCTGGTAACATTTCAAGCAACGTATGATAAGAAAAACATTGGCAGTTTTAAAGACATAAGAACCCTCGATAATCGATCTATTGCGCGCCTTGGCATAGGTTATAAAATCAAACCATTTTTAATCCTGTTTATGGATTATATTTGGACATTTGAATTGGATGAAGAGAGCAATCAATATATTCCACAAGAACGTTATAGTCCCCGGCTTGTCTTTAACTATGAATTTTCAATGTAACTTCATTAATGTTATATAGATAGATAAGGTATATGAATGAGGGGGCTAGCTCTTAGAAGGTTGATTGAATTTTCAAATCGATGCGTATTATTACCATTGCTTCAGTGGATTTATCCGACAAATTGTATTCTATGCGAATCTTCCGAAATTGAAGGACTGAACCAGGTCTGTAATAAGTGCTGGCATCAACTGCCAAGAACAACGGATACAGCTATAAGTAATCTATGGCTGGTAAGAGAAGAAGATCTGCTTGTGTTTATCGCCCGTTTCCATGCATTTTTTGATTTTAATGAAGGAATTCAAAAGATTATTCATGAGATGAAATATAACGGAAAAACCCGGATTGCAAGGGAGATTATTCGGTTTTTGAAAAAAGATATATCAAATCATTTTCATGAAATTGAAATTATAATACCAATACCTCTTCATACCAAAAGGCAAAAAGAAAGGGGCTATAACCAGAGTGAATTACTTGCCAGGGAGATTGCCATAATTTTAGAAAAACCGTTTTTTACTAATGTTGTAAAAAGAGTGACAAATACGAAGTCTCAAACACAGTTGGATGCTCATGAGAGGTTAGAAAATATGGCCGGCGCTTTTTCTGTCTCAGATAATCAAAAAATTCAAGAGAAAGTAATTCTTTTAATAGATGATCTGATTACAACCGGCTCAACTTTAAATGAATGTGCCAGAATTCTAAAAGAAAATAAAGCCAAAGAAGTATATGCCCTCGCTTTAGCCAGAGCTTAGAGCTTTCAAATTAAATTTGGAGTGAAGCTTTAGCATCAAACCGACATGAATTAGATTAACCACAAGGACGCAATGAAGGCACAAAGTTTACGAAATAACTGACATTGTATTCTTCCATATATTTGTGGCTTTTGTAGGAGATATTCTGATTATAGTTTTATTCATCAACTTGATCCAAAATTCAAGAATTGGGAAATAAAAATACAAACTATCTGATTAATTTGTAATGATTTAAGTCATCAAGAGAATAATAATTTAGCAGCCTTTTTCTTGTCAATTTAATGTGGATATTCCAGGGAAATGGTTTTATTATAGAGTTTAAATTTTACTATAAAGATTTGGATATCATGAAAAAAATCGGATTATTAAGCAGTGGCGGTGATTGCTCTGGGATGAATGTAGCGATCCGTACATTAACAAATAAACTTGGACAAAACGCAGTTGATTTAATCTTGAGAAGTAAATCCGGGCTGGACACTTGTCTTGTAGGGATGAGTATATTTCGAATTCACTTAATGAAATCGTGACAAATACAAAGGTGTTGAACCCGGTATTGCTAGAATTAGCACAAAAATTGTCAAGTATAAATTCATGATAAAAAAAATAACTCTTTTGGAGGTTGTCAAATGTCAGTAAAAGTCGGAATTAATGGCTTCGGAAGAATAGGTAGATTAGTCCTTCGAGCCGGTATCGACGATGATAATATAGAATTCGTGGCTGTAAATGATATCACCGATTCTGCAACACTAGCTCATTTACTGAAATATGATTCAACTCATGGTATTTTAGACGATGTTCATGTTGAAGATAATAACATAATTGTGAACGGAAAAACAATTCAAATATTGGCCTCAAGAAATCCTGCGGATCTACCCTGGCGTGAACTGGGAGTGGAAATTGTAATTGAGTCTACGGGATTATTTCGTAAACGAGACGAAGCACAGCTACATCTTGATGCAGGGGCTAAGAAAGTCATAATTTCAGCTCCAGCAAAAAATCCTGACATTACCCTGGTCATGGGTGTTAATGAAGATAAATATAATCCAACAGGACATCATATTATTTCAAATGCCTCCTGTACAACAAATTGCCTAGCTCCCGTAGTTAAAGTAATCGATGAACAGTTTGGTGTTGAAAAAGGTGTGATGACGACTATACACTCCTATACTAACGATCAAAATACTCTGGATGCACCACATACAGATCTAAGAAGAGCACGTACTGCTGCAACTTCAATGATTCCGACTTCAACGGGTGCAGCTGAAGCGGTAGGTGAAGTGATGCCACAAATAAAAGGTAAATTGACCGGAATGGCAATACGAGTTCCAACTCCTAACGTTTCATTGGTTGATGTGGTGTTTAATACTCTGAAACCTGTATCAAAGGAAACCGCAAATGCAGCCTTAAAAGCTGCGGCAAATTCCAGTTTAAAAGGGATTTTAGCCTATTCAGACGAACCACTCGTCTCTAAAGATTATAATGGCAATCCGAATTCTTCCATTGTAGATGGTCTTGCAACTTTAGTAGTAGGCGATAATATGCTTAAAGTTTTGGCATGGTATGATAATGAATGGGGCTTTTCCTGCAGAGTGATCGATCTTATCCATTTCATCAGTTCAAAATAGGAAAAACTGTTGAACAAGTTAATCATAAATGATCTTGAGTTAAATGGTAAACACGTATTAATGCGTGTAGATTTTAATGTACCTTTAGATGAGAATCTAAACGTTTTAGACGACACACGAATAAGAAAAGTGTTGCCAACTATTGAATACATCCTTTCGAAAGGAGCAAGTTTAACTTTATTGTCCCATTTGGGAAGACCAAAAGGATCCGTAATTACAGAGATGAGCTTAAAACCGGTTGCTGAGCATCTTAGCAGGCTTCTGATGAAACCCGTTGATTTTGTAAGTGATTGTATTGGCCCGGAGACCGTTGATAAAAATGCAAAATTAATTCCAGGTCAAGTTCTTTTGTTGGAGAACTTGAGGTTTCACAAAGAAGAAACAGAAAACGACTCGGAATTTGCAGAAATTTTAGCTAAATTTGGTGACGTTTATGTGAATGATGCGTTCGGCACGGCCCACCGGGCTCATGCATCAACAGAAGGTGTAACCAGATTTTTTGATTTATGTGCAGCCGGATTTTTGATGGAGAAAGAGATCAACTATTTAACCAATGCCGTTGAAAATCCAAATAGACCCCTTGCAGCGATAATCGGTGGAGCTAAAATATCCGGTAAAATTGATGCCATTCAAAACCTTCTTGCCAAAGTCGATGTCTTGCTAATTGGTGGTGGAATGGCCTTTACATTTTTCAAAGCTTTAAGATATGAAATCGGTAATTCAATTTTAGAGGAAGATCGAATCGAAATTGCGAAAGATATTTTACGGCAAACAGAAAAAGAAGGAAGAGACTTAGTCCTGCCAATTGATGTTTTAACGACCGATCATTTGGACAATACTTCTAATTTACAAATAATGAATGCAAATTCAATGACTCCTGAAATAATAGGAGTTGATATCGGTCCTGGTTCAATAGCTTTGTTTAGAGAGAAATTGGTCAACGTAAAGACGGTTGTATGGAATGGACCCATGGGCATTTTTGAACAGCCGGAATTTGCCAAAGGCACTTTTGAAATTGCGAAAATCTTATCAACTTTAACAAAGAAAGGGGCTTTAACTATTGTTGGTGGAGGAGATTCTGTCGCAGCGATTAATCAATGCGGTTTTCAGGATTCTATTACACATATTTCTACCGGTGGAGGGGCTTCTTTGGAATTGTTAAGTGGTTACGAATTGCCCGGATTAGCTGCCTTAACCGATAAAAGGAATTAGTGATGAGCCGAAGAAAAATTGTTGCCGGGAATTGGAAAATGAACATGGATCTTGAAAGCGGCAAAGAGTTAGTTGGTAATCTTCTGCAAAAATTAAATTCAATCCAAAAGACAGAAGTGGTATTTTGTCCTCCTTATCCTTTTCTGTCCAGTATTTATGATATGATCCAAAATTCATCTTGCTCATTAGGCGGACAGGATTTATATTGGGTAGAAAAAGGAGCTTTTACCGGTGAAATTTCTGCGGAAATATTATTATCTGTTGGCTGTAAATATGTGATTGTTGGCCATTCAGAAAGAAGAAAATATTTTAGTGAAACCGATGAAATCGTGAATAGAAAAATCAAACGAGCTTTACAATCAAATCTAATCCCGATTGTATGTATAGGTGAATCATTAGACCAGCGACAAACGAATCAGACGAAAGATGTCATCAAAACCCAATTGCAAAACGGTTTACAAGGATTGTCGAAAGAGGAGATAAAAAAAATTATATTGGCGTACGAACCTGTCTGGGCAATAGGAACCGGAAAAACAGCAACCCCGGAGCAAGCGATTGAAGTGCATCAGTATATTCGAGGAACAATAAAACAGTGGTATGACGATCAAGTGGCTCAAAGTATCCGTATTATATATGGCGGATCCGTGAGTGAGACTAATGCAAGAGAACTACTGTCACAACCGGATATTGATGGCGCCCTGGTAGGTGGCGCCAGTTTAAAATCAGAAAGCTTTTTTGAAATCATATTTGCAGCGGAACAATCCAATTAATAATTTGTAAAAAGTTCGAGGAGAAAAAATGTTATCTTTTTTAGTATTTTTGCATATAGTCGTTTGTCTATTGTTAGCTGTTTCTATTCTTATGCAGTCGAGTAAGGGTGGCGGTCTTGCAGGTGCATTCGGAGGACAAGGAAATATTGGTGCGGTTTTCGGCGGTAGAGGCGCAGGAGATTTTTTAACCAAATTAACCATTGTACTTGCAATCATCTTTATGCTGGGAAGTGTTGTCCAGGGTTTAATCAAAAAAAATGTTGCACCAAATCAAAGTTTAATCCAGCAAGAAATTCAAAATAATCCCTCTCCAGCGAATATTTTGCAAAATGCAGACGGCTTATTGCCCCAGGCAATTATTCCTGTTCCAATTGACTCAACAAAATAATAAAAAAATATCTTGATTTTTTATTAAAAGAAAGCCGAAGTGGTGGAATTGGTAGACACGCTGCCTTGAGGGAGCTATGTCGGAGGAGAACTTCAAAATTCACAAAAGGTTGTTTTTAATATAACTTATTAGACTACTGAGTTTTATTAATAATTCCCATGTGCCCGGTTTGGTGCCCGGTCTTTGTCGGAGTAAAGTTAATAGCGTTTGCTTCGTTTTGGCGATGACTTCGTAGCAAAAACTTTGTTAATATCTTGTAAAGAATTAGGTCAAGGTTTGCAGCGCCGACAATAACCGCTGCACGATCGGTTTCGTTCAGCAAATTTAGAAGAAAATATACAAATTGATTACTAGAAAGAACATCAGATTTTTTGGTCTTGTCGTTGGATGTTTTGGATGCCATTATCGGTTCCCTTCAAATTAACAACCCCCGCCAGCCGAAGCCCACACGGCGGGGAAACCATCATGGGCAATGCTGCCGGCAAGGCAGGAGCGTTTATTTATGTAAACTCAAGCCACTTTTTCAACCTTAATATACTTAGTTTTATAACCTCTATCACAATTGCCACATATCGGTAATTTCTCATCATCTCTTAATTTTACTATCGAGAAGCAACGGAAACATTTGTAAATGCCTTGGCCTGGTTTGTCTTCAACGTTGTAGATTGCAGGTTTCTCATTTTGGTGCATAAGACTCCCTGGAGTTGAGTTAGTGATTGTATATAGTCATGACAGTTTTAATTTTTGTCTTTCAATTTTTTTACTTTTGATTCAACCGAGTCAAGTTGCTTAAAATCTGGGAAAAGATTTGCCACGTCTTCCGGAGCATTTAAGGCAGGATGGATTTCACTTCCTTGTTGAATTAGCTTGGCGAATGACTTAATACTCAATTTTATTCGTTCAGTTTGTTCGTTATCTCCATTTGGATAATGCTTCTTAAGAACGTTTTTAGATTCTAGTTCTAATAATTGTTCTATTAATATTTTTTGACCTTGTTTTATATCTTCAAGACTATCATTTTTTATTTTTAAAGATTTGACGTGCTGCCCAATTATCATAGCTTCATTAAGTTTCTTATAGATTACTGATGAAGACCAAGCTATACTTCCCAGTAGAACTAAGGCAGCCTGAGAGCCAAGCATCAATTCAATCCAAAATGAACTATAATGCCAATTAGTTATTACTATTTTGCCTTTGATATCATCATGGAGAACTAATTGTTCTAAGGATTTGTTGATGGAGGCCATGTTATTAACAAGCTGTGAAAAATCATTTTTATCAGGAAGTTTTATTAGAATAGAATGTGCTTTAGGATTTACTACAATATTATCTAGTATTTCTAACAAACCAATTGCTCCATTGAAAATTTTTAATACAAATGGCCAGAACTTATTAAATGAATCCAAATCTACTGAGAATGAATCGCCAGCATACGTATAAAGATCGGTTTTATACAATATGTTAATTGCATCTTTAAAAATATTTAAATCATCAATTTCGTTTATAATTGTTTTGAATTTTGTGACATTTCCTAATTTTCTTTTTTTAGTAACCCCACTAACATGTTCATATGTTAATAAAGATCCGGTAAAGTCAATCTGTTTAAGTCCCTTATATATGTTTTCAATTCGCATTTTTATCCTTTCTATAGTTCAATATTGTATAAGGCGCACCTCATAAAATCCCAGAACCATAGCCAGGATAAATCCTATAGCCATACCGATAACCACACCGATCCTGAAGATTTTGTATTCTTTGGTCAATCACGGCTTACAAACCTTACATGCTGTATATCCGCCAGCTTTCGCTTTCGAGAGATCTATTGATGATTTACTTTTGCGTAAATATAAGCCGCAATGGGAACATAGAACCAATAATTTGCGTTTTATTCTTGATTAATTAGAATTTTTATTTTATATTGCAAAATCATGAAAAATACTAAAAAAATTAAGGTGTCCTATTTGGTGCCCGGTTGTTGTCAAAAGGAGACTAACGGAAAAGGACGGAAAGATTTATAGCGGATTTATCAAGCTCAAATACAATTTAAAGGCCCGCCGAAGTGGTGAAACTGGTATACACGCTGCCTTGAGGGGGCAGTGCCCTTTCGGGTGTGGGGGTTCGAATCCCCCCTTCGGCACTATTTTTTTGGAATGAATTAAGTATAAGCAATTAGGATTAAACTTAGCTGGAGGTAATTATGAAATCAAAAATTCAATCGATCATTTTGGTAGCTATCGCTCTATTGATTGGATTCAATGTTCCCCAAAATTTACTTGCTCAAACTGAGGAAGAGTATGAAAAGAGCAAAAAAGAGTATGAACAAAAGCTAAAGGAGTTTGAAGCTAAAAAATCTGAAACGGCAAAA
>JADFJB010000088.1 GCA_022566355.1 candidate division KSB1 bacterium | reverse complement strand
ATCGACCAAAAGAATTCCGGAAATTTGACCGTCATTTGATAGATTTTGTGCTATAAGTGCCCAACCAAATAAATCAAGTATCCACAAAAGTGTCATTTGGAATCCATCAGCCCAACCTTCAATAGGAATTTTTTTCCCGATCTTAGGTCCAGATATATAAACCCCACCTCCCTTTTCTATGTAAATCTTATCCATTGGAGCTAATCCCATGATTTTCTTTATATTTCTAATGGTGCTTGCATAAAAACTAGATCCAAGGTAATCTTTTAAGCGTCTTATTACTAATTCTCTGGGCCAAAAGTCGGCATCATATCGAAATAAAGAATAAACTGAATCGGCTATTCGATAGCGTCTAACTTGAGGGGCTCCTTCAAGGGCTCTTGCTGCTCCATAACCGCAGACAAATATGGCACCATTTATTTGTGTTTTTTCACCTACTTCTTCCTTCCCCTCAATCTTTTTTATTTGTGTAGTGATTTTTATTTTATTCAAAGGATTTTTTTGATCAAATAAATCTATGTATATCCAGCCCTCCTTTTTATCTTCTAAAATTAGCTCACCAAAATTCTCTGCTAAGAGACCGTTCCCATCAGCTTGATCACATAATCCAATGGCCAAGCATCTCAGAATAGTTGTTTTGCACGTACCATTCTTGCCAATTATCAACTTATTATTAACTATATTATTTTCGTTTGAATTAAAGTCAATAATTAGTTCTTTAAATCCTCTAATGTTAATAAATTT
Organism: candidate division KSB1 bacterium; assembly: GCA_022566355.1. NCBI lineage: Bacteria > Pseudomonadati > Candidatus Zhuqueibacterota bacterium. The sequence continues at coordinate 19,656 of JADFJB010000088.1, read as the reverse complement.
CACGCGCTTTATTAAAAACATCTTAATATCCTAATTAAAATCCTATTAAACTTAAAGGTACCAGATTATTCGCATTTTGACTTTAGTGATGTTCCTTAAAATAACTGTTATCCCGAATTTGTGTTATTATTAATAGCAATTCTAAAAAACTTTTACTCTACTTTTTTTACAAGTTCAAGTTTTTTGAATCTCGCATATTATCAAGTATAATTTTGATATTTTCATAAACAGCAAATAGTAAAGATTGAATTACTTGTTTGGAATTATGATTCTCAAATGTATGCTAATATTATTAATATAGAAAGAAAAATTTCCCAAAAATAAATTGGATAGAATTAACAATCAAATTTTATTTACAAAATACCTTCCTTATCATTATGTCTTTCTTATTTCCCCCCACCCTTCAACTCATCCAATCGAACATTAATAATCGCCAAACGAATAAATAGAGGCTCCAGCATACCATAATATTCATCTTCTGAATAATTGGTTTTGTTCACTTTTAGCAAGGAGATTTCTTCTTCGACTTGATCCTGGTCTTGCACCAGCTTAACCAAAACGGTATCAGAAATTCCAGTCGCAGTAAACAGAAGGATTTGTTCGCGTTTTAGATAGGTTTGGCTGGCGAGAATGCCCTCACCCTGGGCCATGAGGTCATCGCCGCGGTAACCAACGCCGTCGCCGGTATCGTCCAGCAAGGCATGTTCTGTGGCGATATGGTTGTTATCTGCATACCATCTCTGGGTTAATTCGGAAGCAGAAAGAAAAATCTCGGCGATGTCGAGATTGCCATCTTTATCCAGATCCGAGCCGGGGTTATTCATGGCTTCGATCAAATATTGCGGGAATAAGGTTTCATTGCGCTCCCTGCCGCTTTTGGTGGCTGAGATGATGATTCTGTTTGCGCCGCTCAAAGATTTCACAAACGGGCCGCTGCAACTGGCGGTATTGATGAAAATGATTTTCTTGGCGTTAATAGTCTTGACCAGATCCGCATAATCGATGTCTTTCAAATCCCGTCGCGGGATATTGAGCACTGCATTTTTGCCATTGTAACTGCCGTGGCCAAAAAGGATAATGTATAAATCATCATTCGGTGTAATTGTAGAAGAAAGAGTCGTGAATTGGGATTTGATATTTTCAGCATTGGAAATGTCATCGATAAAATCTTCACCATCCGCACGAGAGGCGGCCAGTACAATTATATTTGCTTCCGAAAATTGGAATCGATCGACCAAGGCTTTCCTGGTATCGAATAGATAAGCATGAAATTTTTCTTCATATTCTTTGCTGCCACCGATTCCTGCGATGAGTAAGGCATAACGTTGCTGGTTTATTTGGGCATGGATAGGTTGAGTTGTTGATACCAAAGAAATGCAAGTAAAAACAAGTATTAACACTAACTTAGCAGGTAATTGAGTTTTTGTTGGAGGTTTCATAAGCAATATTTTAGCCATGGATTGCGGATTTATCACGGAATAAAAATCGCTGACACTGGCATTCAGGAAAAACCAGCGCTTTACATAGGTCAAAATAGATTCCTTCTGAATGACATGTTTCGGCGTTTGAAATTTCATTTGGCAATTCTTATTTTATCTTGTTAATCCTGTCTTAATTTTCCTTTTTCCTTTTTCCTTTTTACTTTTTACTTTTTACTCTTAAGGTAATCCTTTATATCTCCTATAAATCCATTCCGCGGAAAGCAGGATTACAATCAATAAAAACAATAGTGGCATATCCCAAATATATTCGGAACGTATGATCGATGTGCTGGATTTCCTGGATTTCAGATTTACTGGAATATTGCCAACTTCTGCGGGCTCATAATAATATCCATTCGCCAGGGCAGCCATATTCTTCAAAAATCCTTTTTTTAGCGTGGCATTGTAAAACTCTTTTTTCGATGGCCGGCTAATGATACTCTGATATTGTTTGCCAATTATCTTGCCATTTAATTTCGATTCTACTTCGATGGAATACATACCCGTAGTCTTCGGGACAAAGTTAAAGGTATACTCACCTTCTTCATTCAGCTCGGGTAAAAATTGCATCTGGCTAAGATTTTTATTTGGATCAGTCATTATGCCGGTTACTTCTACTTCCGATAACGGATCAAAGTTTTCGTCAAATAAACTTACGCGAATCGGAATTTCGACATTTGGTTCCACGCGATCATGGGCAAGGCTTAAACTTACATGATTCGGTGCGCCGTCTCCTAGCCAACGAATAAATTGCCGCCAGAATCGCTCATGTTTGGTATCGTTTGCTTCCAATAACATCTGCCATCTCCAGGTGCTGGCGGTAGCAAGCACGGCTGTCCTGCCCCTGCCATAGCGCTGCACTACAAATAATGGTTCTGAATTCCCAAACCGATCCTGGGGCTTTTCTGCAAGTATTGTAGCAGCTGGTTTTTTCGCACCAAAATAATTGATGCTGAACAGCCTTGGCATCGTGTTCCAAACCCGCCTATTTTTTATCGGATCAGGTACAAGCTTTAGAATTGGATTTTCCAATCCTTCCTGAGTTGGAACAAATTGAAAACCACGCTCCTCCTTCGGAATATTTGGATCATTAAAATTGGGACTTATGACCGTTTTTCGTTGCGGATCAATCTCTACCGGTAAAATATCTGCAATAGGTGTATTCCAATAATCACCTTCGGCAAAGGAATTTTTTCCTCCCAGCATCAGGAATCCTCCCCCGCGTTTCCGGACAAATTTTTCAATCATTTCAAGCTGTTCGATGGAGAAAGAGCTTGCATCGATGTCGCCGAAAATGATCGCTTTATATTGATATAATTCTTCTTCATCGCTCGGGAATCCACCCTTAAGTTCTTCCGGATTTTTAATGCCCTGACGATAATATTTCCCTGTTCCAGTTTGGGATATTGAGGTAAAATCTACAATTTGATCTTCCTCCAGGGCTCTTTTTATAAATTTAAATTCCGTGCGAAGATGTCCTTCAAAGTACAAAACCCGGATGGTATCTTTTTTTGAATCAATTAAAATATTCAATGAATTATTCTCTGTATTCACCTCATTTGGCAGCGGAGAGATTTGCACCGTGTATTCAACCGATTCTTCCTCTTCCGGATCGAAAAAGAATGAGAAGTGATCGATTTTGCCATTTCCTTTTAGATTCACCTGCTTTGTAAATACCAGTTTTTCACCGCTATAAATATTGAATACCGCTGGTTCACTTTCTTCGATCCAACTCCTGACTTTTACTTCAATTTCGGCGCCTGAACCCGGTTGGATACCTCTATTCGTTTTCACCTCCAGCAGCTCCCGATCCTGTTCTAAATGTTCTTTGCCCAAACCCACAATGTGAAGCGGTGTGTTTGAAAATTTTAGCTCTTCCGCAATTCGTCTGGGATTCTCTAAGCTGTTATCACCGCCATCGGTAAACAGAACGATACCGGCCAAAGGCAATCCTTTGAAATCGGACAAAACCCGCTGAAACGAGGCTGTTAAATTGGTTTCAATTCCTTGTGGTGTTAGATTTGATAAACTATCTATTCGTGTAGCACTACCACTGAAAGCATAATATCTGATTTTGAAATCTCGCTCCAATTCCGACAGTATTTCGTTATCTTCGTGATAAAGAATTTTTCTGACATCCTCATAACGGCTATCGCCAAAATAACCATCCGGTATGCCCATACTGGCAGAATGATCCACCATCACGGCAATAAAATTCTCATTAGGAATAACATCCGGGCTTAGCAAAGAAGGTTCAAAAAACGGCAGAAACACCAAACATAAAGCAACGATTCGAATACCCAATGAAATCGCTTTAAATCGATTTGAGGAATAGATTCTTGACAGGTAATAAAAAGTAATAAGGCCAAGGATCAAAAATGTCAATAGTCCCCAGAACAAGAACGGCGAGTTCACCGTTTGAAAAACGATACTACCCTCTTCAAGTTGAATGGGCTTGAATTTTAGAAGAATTTCGATCCAGGTATCCGGCATGTTATAATGTTATTTTTTTAAAAAGCCTTACCACAGAGGCACAGAGAAAAAATGCTTGCAGACATCTCTGTTAATTTGATCCTCTGTGTCTCTGTGCCTTTGTGGTGAAATAATCAAAATCACTTTGAAATTGACTCAAAATACTTATCAACCATTTTTTTGTATTCAGGCGGAACTTCTTCTTTCCGCAAACTGTACAGTTTTTTCTCTAACTCAATTCGATCCAGGCGATTTAACAAATAGGTCTCCAATTGTGACAAGGGATCATAAACTTTGTTCTTAAAATATTCTTTTGCCTTTCCTCCGAGTAACGTGCCAACATTACCCTGTGAAAACATTCTGCGGGTATTGTTCAGTTGCTGGCGAAAATCAGTGTCATCTTGATATTCTCGTTCCATTCGCTCCAAGGTTTCCCGGGCTCGTTCAAAAAGGTTCCTCATACGTGCAGCTTCGTTGCGGCCAGCGCGTCCTCTATTTCCTCCTCGCGACTGATCACCTTCTTGAGCTTCTTGTTGATTATTATTTCCCGGTTGTGGCTGCCCTTGAGTCTGCTCCTGGGATTGTCTTTGATTTTGTGCCATGGTCTCTTGAAAACGTCGCATCAAATCCCTTGTATCTTCAAGTGATCGATTCAACCTCTGCTCTTCGGTTACAGGCAACCCACCTTGCAATTGTTTGACCTGGTCTTCCACCATGCTGATTCCCGCTTTGATTTCCTCTTCAAGCATATTCGCATAGGTTAACCAACCTCTTTCCAGCAGCTCTTTTGAACCACGCATATTTTTTTCAATATTTTCACGTTGTATGGTATTTTGGATATTTCTTAAACTGGTGGCAATTTTCGGGTTTTCTTGCCGGGATGATTCTTCTATTGCACGAGCCTGATCTTCCAGACTATTCAGTTTGCCGATCAATTCCTCTCTTTTCTGAACCAGGTTTTTTAACCGGTTGGTATTAACAATCCCCTCATTTTCTTGATTTCTTTTATACTCTTCGCTGATATCATTCGCTAATTGACGTTCTTGCTCATCAAACTCTCTGAAATTATCAGTAAATTCATCCAGCATATCCCGAACATCATCTGACAGCGACAGTCTCAAATCATTCTGAAGCCTGTTCAGCTCATTAATAGCCTGGCTCTGGCGCGCCATAGCTTGCTGAAAATTATTATTTTTCAAATCCTGCTCAGCATTGCGTAAATTCTTTGTGATTTCATCAATACGATTTTGCATTTGCCGGGAAATTTTGTCATTATTTCTGGCCTGCTCCCGAAACTGGCTGGCAAGATTTTCGGCATCATTACGTAATTGTTCCTGGTCCCTTTTCAGGCGATCCAGCTCTCTCCTGTTATTCTGTTCTTGAAGAATTTCCCGGCTTTGCTGCGCTAGCAATTGCTGCTTCTTTGCCAGTTCTCTAAGCTTCCGCAAAGTGTCATCAAGCTGTTGATTCTGTTGCTGCTGGTTTTGTTGCTGGATTTCATATTTATCCTTCGAAATATCAAGCTCCAGATCCATTAATTCTGTCATTCGATCTTCACTATTACCACCACCCCCGCCTCCTGCCATTTGTCCTCTCTGGATGAGTTTCTCTTTATTTTTAGCATCCGCACGTAATAAAAATGTGAGCGCCTTACGCTCCGGTGTTAAAGCCTTCTTCAAATCTTTTTCAGACAGAACTTTTACTGCTTGATCCATCTGTTCAACGGATTTGCGTAGTAAATCTGCAATCTCTTTGTTCTCATCATCGACTGCCATTTCTACGGAGAATGCGGTCGTGTTAATCCGCTCATTGATATTATCTTTTAGATTTGATTGGGATTGTTTAATTGCATCCACAGACTCATCAAACTCGTTTTGTTGCATCTCATTTTTTTTGCGTAACAGATTCCAGGTTGCACTAATGATGGTTTGTTGATTGATCACCATTTGGCTTCCCTGTTGACCACCTCCCCCTCCGCCACCCCGATTATTGAGCTGGGTAAATTTTGAATCAAAGGGAATTACTTCGATAAAATACATATCAGATTGAATGGCTTCCGTTTCAAGAAAATTATCTTCCGCTTCTACGTAATAAGAAATAACGTCTCCAGGCTCAAGGAAATAATCTTCTAAATAGAAAATGTGATCACCTGTTATTTCTGTTTCTCGTGACTTATTTGCCCTAAATAACAGGACGGACTCTTCCTCTTCGCCATTCACTGAAAACCAGATTTTCGCACTTTTCACGCCAAAATCATCGGAAATGGAAACATCGATTAACACTTCCTCAACAGCATTAACACGAACGTCCTTTTGTGGATCGTTTATCGAAATAATCGGCAATGCATCTTCAACAGCAGTAATTTGATATTCGATCGGGAATTTATTATTCTTCTCCTGTCCATCTGCCAATTTGATATGATATACCCCGGATTCACGCAGGTTCATTTTACCCTGGAATATACCGTTCACCTGGGAAGTCAGTTTAATAGTCTCAACGTCATTCAGCACCAACTCCCCTATAATTGGCGCACCTGAAGTTTTGATAGTTAATGTTACTTGCGATCCTTGTAATCCGCGGATGATTCCGGTATTTACCTCGACCCGATCCGGCAAACCTGTGTAAGCGGGATAATGGTATTTTAAGTCGATTTGAGTGACTTTTGGAAACTCATAGATATCAATATTGAATTCTGTGGAACGGATTTCCTGAAGCTCCACATAATACACTGCAGGTTCTTGAACACTGATCAATCGAAAAATAGACTTTTTCCCGTCTATACTTTTATTCATTTTTTCTTTTGCCCAAACATCATCAGCCATTTTGTAATGTAAGAATAGTTCCTCATCTGTTGCGGCTTTAAGTTCAGCAATTATGTCAACCGACTCTCCCTTTTCAATTTGAATATTGCCCGGTGTAATGTTGATAATTTCCTGTCCAAAGTGGGTTTTCGGATTTAAAGAGAATTCCATGTTGGATGAAATTCGACGTATGTCTTCCATATAGGAAAAAGTTATTAATAGAAAGAGGAAAAATAAACCATAGGCAACAAAGGCAAGTTTTCTTTCCTTCTTACGATCTATAATTGTTGTGAATCGAATTTCTTTAATTTTGAGTGTTGCATCATCTATAAGCCTGTCAATAATCAAGTTCTCTTCTTTTCCTTCTACAGGATGGCCTTTAAGTTCTACGGCGCTGTTGATTCGATCCTCCATATCCGGAAATCTCTCTTCAATAAACAACGCAATCTTGTGATCTTCGATGGTAGAAAATGCAGGTCGGATAATATACCATCCTATTTCAATAACCAGCGCTACAACAAATATGGTTATGATCAAAGTTTGAATAAGAGATGAAATCTCAAAAGAGGCTAAACCAATAAAATAAAAACAAGCAAACCCGACAAAAGTTAGCAGAGTTATGGAAATCCCATGCTGCAGCGTTCTGAGCTTTAATCGTTTTTTTATTTCTTTGATTAACTGGTCGATTTTCTTGGGCGAAGTTCGCATAACAAAAACCTTCTATTGTTTATGACAAAAATGATTGATTATTATTTTCATTTGTTCAAGCCCGGCGATTCGCCAAAAAGGTTTCAAGTAAAAACAATACAACAATAAAAAACAGTATGTATCGCCACATTTTTTGGTTTTTCTCGTCCTGGTTCATACCCGTAAGATCGGCTGTTTGGATTTCCTGTTCCGCTGTCCTAGGACCTGTAACAGCCGCGTAAACTTCTTCAGGATCTCGCACTGATAAATCCGATTCACTAGCATTAACATTGACTGAAAAATAATATTTCTGGCTATTTAGAACTGCCTGATAATTTCCCGGGATTTCCGTATCGCGAAAATAACCTAACCCGGATTGATCAATTTCAACTTTGAATATTTTGTCTCCAGGTGCACTAATTTCCCAAACGTCTCCACTATTTCCTTCCAGGAGAATAGCATCGGCAACAAAGAATGAATTTCTCTTTGCGGATGATAAGGTGGCATATTTTACCAATTGATAAACAAAAGGTAAATAAATTTCATTAACGGGAAAATCACCCCACTCTGTGTTAAATGTCGAAGTAAATACGATTATTTTTCCATCACCTAAAATTCGTTCGATCAAAAACGGGTCACCGGTATCATACCTTCCGATTACCATTGCGTTGGAATCCGGAGTAATTTTAAAATATTGTTGAAACTTCGGATTAAAAATATCACCGGTTTTGGATTGCGCAAAAACCGAAAAGACAGGATGTTTGAAATCAACTTCGCCTATGATTGCGCTTGCAGATTGAATCTTGCGAACCCTGACTTTCTCTGTTATGACTCCAACACCCAAATCCTTTAGGTTGTTTGAAAACCTACTTTGGTTAACAATATCTCCAAAAGAGATTATCAATGTACCCCCTTTTTGCACATAATTTTCTAATGTACTCAACTGTGTTTTTGAGAGCGATCTTACATTTGAAAGAAAAAGAACTTGAATACCAACTAACTGTCTTGTACTTAATTTGCTTGTCCTCCCTCTCGAAAACCGGTATAATGACTGATCACCCATATTTATACATTTCTCAAGATAAAAAGCACTGCTATTAGAATATTGCGGAGAATTGTCAATACATAAAATAGAGGGTCTTTCGTCAACCTCAAAACCAAAATAATAAACATTGTCAATTGGAAGCTTATCTTCATTCAATCTTAAATTCCCCTGGTATAACCCTTTTCTCAAGTTTTCCTGTTGAAAGTAAACCTGGCTTGAAATTCCAACACCGGTCTTTTGAGCATCTACCTGTTTCCCATTGACTATTAGTGTAACTTTGTTCGAGGTTTCTTCTTCCGGAATTACAATCTGAAGTCCATACCGGGTAGCAACTTTCTCTCCACGTCGCTTTTTGTTCAGGGTAAATTTTTCTATGTATGCATTAACGGGGTATTCTCCACCGATTTGGATCGGGATAAAATGGATTGCAGGATCAATATTCCAATTTTCGAATTGATTGCTTAAACCGTTTTTCTGCAAATCTGAAATCAAAATGATTTGTTTGTCCTTATGTTTAGCATCCTTAAGGATATCTTCCGCCAGCCTAACCGGCTTGTAGAAATCTGTAGTTCTATTACTCGGCTTGAGTGAACTCTTTACTATATTTTTATGCATCGACACATCTGTGGACAGCTCTGATAATTGCCGGGGTTCATCAGAAAAAACTACAATTGAAAATTCATCTGCTTCATTTGCTTCATTCAACCTGTCTTCTATTTCTTGCTTTGCTTGTTCGAATAGATTGGCATATTGCATGCTGTAAGAATTATCAACTAGAAAAACAACTGATTTATTTTGAATTTGAGAGATGAATGGGATAGCCTCTTTCGGGATAAAGGGTCGAGCAAAAACAAGAGCCAGAATGCCAAGGATAGCGCATCGGATAATCAATAATAATAAATCCTGCAACCTCCTTCTTCGAATGACTTCTTTGGGAGTTGCTTTAAAAAACAACAGGGAACTAAACTTTACTTTTCGAGCTCGTTTATTCCTTATCAAATGATAAAGAATGGGAAGCAATGCGGTTGCAGCTGCAAAAAGAAAAATTGGATTAATGAATGACAAGGTTACTCACTTATTTTATTGAACTTCTTTTTGACAAGTATTTAAAAAGTGCATGATCCAACGGCTGATCGGTGGTCAAAACCGTATAATCAATATTGAGTAAACCGCAATTCACAGTTAATGATGATTTAAATTCATCCAAATTATGTTGGTAAGTTTCTTTTGCTTGATCTGCTGCCAAAACCATTTTTTCACCGGTTTCCATATCCTCTAATTCCAGAATACCATCGTATTCAAATGACAATTCGAGCGGATCCATAATATGAAAGACGATGACATTATTGCCGTTAAAGCGAAAATGTTTTAACCCTGCAAGGATATGATCGAGACTATCGAGGAGGTCAGAGATGATTATTACGATACCTCGCTTTTTCAAATTATCAGCTAATTCATGAAATGGTTTACTCATGTTCGTACTGGCATCGGGCTGGACTGTATTTAAAATATTCAAAAGGGTATGAAGGTGGCCCTTACCACTTTTGGCCGGAATATTTTCTTTGATTTTGTGATCAAAAAGACATAAGCCGGCGCTATCTCTCTGGCGAATCATAAAATAGGCAAGGGATGCTGCGAGATAAATACTATATTGCAATTTTGAAATGTGTGTCGAGGAATAATCCATAGACTTACTGGTATCCAACAAAATGCTGCAATTCGTATTGGTTTCATCCTCGAATTGTTTTATGTACAATCTGTCAGAACGCATAAACAACTTCCAGTCAATCCTCATAGGATCGTCACCAGGAGAATAAGGCCTGTATTCGAGAAATTCGACACTAAAGCCTTTGTATGGACTTTTATGCAGGCCACCCACGAATCCTTCGACTACTCCACGAGCGAGTAGATCCAAATTTGATATTCTTGACAGAATACTAGGATCTATTAATCGTGTCGGGCTACTTTTCTGGTTAACTTCGCTCATCATTATATTTAATTAACCTGACCTATTCATAAACCTTATCACTGTCATCCCGTCACGACGGGATGACATTAGGAAACTTTAAGCTTAAAAGCTGATTCATGAAATTATCCAGGTTAACTATATTTTTATAAGTTCGACATAATAAATTTTAGGGAAAATATGCACAATTATCAGCCTTCGACTCCATTCAGGCTGTTGAAGTTAAGCCATGGTGAGCAGAATCGAACCATGAATTCACTTATGTCGATCTCACGTTGTTCAATCATTTGTTTTCTATTTAATCCAATCCTGATATGGGTTCGCTAACTTCTTCAAGAAGCATCTCGATGACTTTATCCGAATCAATATTTTCCGATTCAGCATAGAAATTTGTTATGATCCTGTGACGTAAAACCGGTTTTGCCAGCGTTTTAATATCTTCGATGGCAACATTATATCGCCCATGAAATACAGCCCGAACTTTACCGCCAAGCAGCAAGTATTGAACGGCTCGTAACCCTGCGCCCCAACTTACCCATTTTGAAACAAATTCCGGTCCCCCGCTTTCGGTTGGCCGGGAATTACGCACAAGCTTAACAGCATATTGAGCAACATTATTAGGAACAAATATCTTTTTGATAATATGTTGGAAACCCAACACATCCTTGCCGGTTAATACGGTTTTGAGTTGTTCCTGATCCTGAGAAGTCGTCTGTAAAGCCACGTTCAATTCATCATCTTCCGAAAGATAATCAATGATAATATTAAACATAAAACGATCCAGCTGGGCTTCAGGAAGTGGATATGTTCCTTCCAACTCAATGGGATTTTGAGTTGCCATTACAAAAAATGGCCGTTCCAGTTCAAAGAGTTCACCACCTGCAGTTACCTGGTATTCCTGCATGGCTTCCAAAAGTGCAGCCTGGGTTTTAGGCGGTGTTCGGTTGATTTCATCAGCCAGAATGATATTCGCAAATATGGGACCTTTAACAAACTTAATAGACCGTTTACCGGTCGAAGTATCCTCTTCTAGAACATCAATACCGGTAATATCTGCAGGCATTAAATCCGGTGTAAATTGAATTCGTTTATAGGTTAAATCCAATATTTCCCCAAAGGATTTTACCAATAGGGTTTTCGCCAATCCCGGTACCCCGGTGATCAGACAATGGCCACCGGCAAACAAAGCGATCAAGACAAGCTCTATCACTTCATCCTGTCCGATGATGACCTGGCGCAATTGATCTAATATTTTGCTTTTACCTTCTTGTAATTTTTCAAAAGCTTCCTGAGTTATGGTTTCAGATCCCTGGACTTCCTGAACTGTTTCCAAATTTTCCAAATCATATCCCTTTCTTTATATAGATAGATTTAACTTATAATACGTTAGGCGTTTTCTTTCACTTTAGGTACTTTTAATGTGTCAATGCGTAGATAATAAAATTGATTCCCATTTGAAAGCTAACAGTTGAAGCTTCTGCCAGGACCCGCCGGCCAAAAGGATGCTCCCAACCGTCTCCAATGTCCTGGTTATAGCAGATTATGCACATCAACCGACCTTTATCGTCAAAGATGCCGTAATATTCGTCGTCGTATCTACTTAATCCCCATTTTGCTGAAGCAGCTTCAATCGGATCGATATCGTAAAAAATGGACCAGACAGCATGATCCGGTTGTAGCATTACAGGCTCTTTATTCGGGAAAACCTGTTTAATATTGAAATAAAAATTATTCCAATCCCTGCCTGCAAAATCATCAAATAGTATAAATCCGCCACGATGTAGATATTTTCGAAGATTCTTGGCTTCCTCAGCATCCAGGGCCCAGTGTCCGGGTTCACACAAATAAAGGATCGGGTATTCAAAAATTCTTTCATCTGTTAAGGTAAGAATGAGCGGTTGGTCATTGACCCGTAAACCTGTTGTTCTTTCAATAGCCTCCAGTAAATTATATTCAGCAGTTGGGTAATCATGACTCCAGAATCCACCACGGCCACCACGCCCCCTTCCAAATCCACGACCACTCCATTCACTGGGTGTATCGGTATATTTTATACGGATAAATCTAAAGCCATGATCATATTGAGCAGCCGCCTGTTCCGGAAGCAGGAAATAAAATAGAGGTACTGAAAAGATCAGGATGAATTTCCTCATCTTGTTACTGCATATTCTCATTTAAGTTATCCACACATTTAAGAAGCAATTTCTGCGCATCGCGATAACCAGGCGCCGATTCCAGTGATTTTAAGACTTGTCTTTTTGCATCAAGTGTATTGCCGAAGTTATAATAACTCAATGCAAGTTGATAATATGCATTCGATCGGTCAAGTGGATCCAACGCCAATATAGCCTTGCGTTCTTGCGCCTCAGTATGAAAGTTTTGTGACTCTTTGAATAAATCGGCCAAACGGATGTGAGTATTCAGATCATACGGTTCTACCTGCATCGAGCGGAGATAGTAAGATTTTGCGCTTTCATTCTTTCCCTGGTATTCATATATGTGGCCCAGCTCCCTTGCTTCCTTCGCGCCAAATTCTGATACTGTTAAATACTTCTCTAGAATGCTTTGCAACTTTGAACTATCACTTTCTTCACGATAAATATGCGCCAAGCCCAGGTACGGATTGCCGGATCGTGTGTAATAAGGATAAATCTCAAGCGCTTTTAAGAATTTTTCTTCAGCTTGTTGATATTTGTTTTCTTTTACAAGTTCATTAGCTTTTACGAGATTTTCAAAAAAAGGATTTTTTGATTCTATAAATAAATTTTTGAAATGTGACTTTTCTTTTTCAACAGAATTAATAACCGGTGGTATGTTTGTAAATACAGGACCAAATATTTCTCTTTCAGCTTCAATGTCCTGCCAGAGTAATTTTTCGACCTCATCTATATTCAAATTAAGGACAATTTGAAAAGTTTTCTCAAGGTCGTATCCGTTCCCAAATCCCTCTAACATCTCGACAATCGCTTTGAACCCGTATCTCTTTGTTAAATATTGGATGAATTTCCCGGATTGATAATAGGTCAGCATGATCTGTTCAGGATATTTTGGCCTGGTAAATCCTTCATTAATATCCCTCAACGACAGGAGTAAACCCTGATCCCTTGCCGAGTAAAATTCCATATCCATTTTTCTGTGCCAATATCTACGAGCCCGCATTTCCTCATAAACCGACAATCCTTCAGTGAACCATCTTGGCACCCTATTATTCGATAAACCCAGCGCCATCACATGCGCCAGTTCGTGCCAGAGGGTCCGGGCCCAATTATATTCACTATTTGGCTGTGCCCTGGGTGTATCCAATGCCAATACATCTCCAAAACAAACACCCAACAAACTAATACCGGGTAGCCCGCTAATCCGCACGGCAAAATCATCGTGGTCATTGTAGGCTTCAATGCGAATTTTCTTCTCTGCCTGGTATGGATATCTTTTTGCCAATGAATCGAAACACTCTTCAGCGAAGGCGAGAATCGGTTTGCCAAGGATATCGCTTTCAGACTTATGGATCATTAGGCTGAAATGTTCGCTTTCAAGGTTCTCAAAATTGGCATATTCGTCCAGGAGTTCCAGTGTATTCCGTGCAAACACATTAAAAGGATCTCCTTTAAAACCTCTCTCAAGATAATAGCGGGCATTGTCAATTTCTCCAATCCTTAGTAGATTCGCACCGATTAATGCGTAAGCTTGCCAATTTCTTTGATCTTTCGAAATTGCTTTGAAGCAAAATTCCACCACATCTTTATAGCGAAACCGACGGACACAATTTTCTGCCAATATTGTATAGAAATTACTGCAATAGCGATTTATTTCCAAGACCTGGTTTTCAATTTTCGAATAACCGGACTTATCACCTTGTAAATGAAATATTGTAGCTAAATACGCCAACGACGGCTCATAAACCGGATTGATTTTAAGCGCTTCCGCAAGCGTTTGTTCCGCTTTTTCATAATCGGCATCCAGGATTTGTAATTCCGCCAACAGGTTCAACGCATCAATATGATTCGGATTTTCTTTTAGCGCTTTATTGGCTAATTCCCCTTGTATGGTTAATCCTTGGGAGGATCGCGCAAATCCAACATACAAATCAGCGTTGTGAGGATTTAATGAAATCGCTTCTTCATAAGTTCTCTTGGCATCGGCAGTATTATACTTTGATGCAAACAGCTCGGCCCACCAGGCTAAATTTTGTATATCTTTAGGGTCCACCTGGTGTGCCAATTTATAAACCTGGTTCGCTTCATGAAAATCCTCAAGCTTTGCGAAGGCTCTGCCGGCAATGGCAATAGATTGAGCATCTTTCAATCGACCCCGGCGATATTCCAAAGCGATCGTTCGATAATACCCGTATGCCTGATTTTTTCTCCCTGTAATTTCCAGTAGATTTGCGATTTCCAATAAATTGGGCAAGTATCCGTCATCAATATTCTGAGTATTAATGAAAACCTGCTCCGCTTTACTTAACTTTCCAATAGCGACTAAAAAGCGTCCTTTTATGTAAAGAAGGGATGCATCTTCCGGAGAATTATTTAATAATCCTTCAACACGATTTAAGCCATTCTCATATTCACCGAGGTTGAGATAGGTTTCAAAATAGATTTTTATGATAGCACTATGGTTTTCATCAGTAGTCTCTATTAGCGGTTCAAAAAGATTACGGGCATCTAAATACTTGCCGCTTTGGAAGGCTTGATTGGCAATAGTAAACTGATTATCGGATTCCTGGGCATATGCCAAGACACAGACATACAGGCTAATAAGAATTGTGAAGAAAAATTGTGTGATTTTTTTGGTCATGTGACTAGTGTGTTAAAGCATACATGATAAAGTTAATGGCCATTTGAAAACTAACCGTTGAAGCTTCAGCTAAAATACGCCTGCCAAATGGATGCTCCCAACCATCGCCAATATCCTGATTATAGCAAATCACGATCATCAAACGTCCGTCATCGTCAAAGATACCAAAATAGGCATCATCGTATCTGCTAAAATCCCATTTGGTTGATGCAGCCTCAACAGGATCAATGTCATAATAAATCGACCAAATCGGATGATCGTTGGGCAATAATACAGGTTCTTTATCAGGGAACACCTGCTTGATATTGTTATACATATTATACCATTGCCAACCAAAACCGCCATAGTCGTGGAAATCATCGATGATTAAGAAGCCGCCGCGCAGGAAATACTTTCGCATATTTTTAACTTCTTCTTCATTGGTCATCCAAAAGCCAGGTTCGGTAAGGTAAAGCACCGGGTACTCAAAAATCTCTTCATCCAGAAATGTAAACACCAAAGGATCGCCCATTAAGGTTAGGCCGGTGGTACGCTCGATCGCTTCGTGCAAGTTATAATCTGAAGTTGGCCAATCTGTGCTCCATGCTCCCCGGCCATATCGCCCCCAACCTCTGCCGCCCCTGTTTTGGTTATCATCATATTTGACCCGAACAAAACGAAATCCAAAATCATCCTGGGGTAACACAATATTTGGATCAGTTAAAATCAGCACCAACGGAAGAATTTGAAAAATAGTTTTTTTTAAGGTCATCGCTAATTTGGAATATTTAATGACACATTGATTCCAATATCTGAAAGTTTTTAAAAATTATGAATAAGTCTTGATATTTGCCAGTAAGCTTGGAGGTGTTATAAAAAAGTAAAGAACATTACAAATTTTAAACTTTAAAATGAGAAAATAATTTTAAGATAATCTTTAAAACACCTTGATTGGCACTTCTGTTCCATTAATGAAAAGAACATAAAAACTTTTATTAAACTGCATTTTAAATTGGGCAAATAATTGTAGAGATTACGGATAATACGAATATAAGTTTAATTATGAACGCTTTATTGTGAAAATTAGGTATTACCAAAACAAGAACAAAAAGCTCAAGTTACACCATGGTCATCTATTTCTATTCTGTCTCTGCCATTTTGTTTAGCTTGGTAGAGAGCCATGTCTGACCGTTCAAGCCAGTACTCTTTTGAATCCCCGGGTTGTAAGCATGCAATACCAATAGAAACTGTCAGCTTCAATTCAATATCTTCATGCTCAAAACAAAGTATTCTCACTGCTTTTAGTAATCTGTTAGCAAGCATTTTTGAAGCGTTTAGATTTTCTTGGCGCAAGATAATACAAAACTCTTCACCACCATAACGAGCCACAAAATCACTTTTGCGAGGAAAAACTCTGATGATACAATCTGCTAGTTGTCTTAAAACTGAGTCCCCAGCCTGGTGTCCATACGTATCATTAATGTTTTTAAAATGATCCACATCTACCATTAATATGCAGGCCTCTTCACCGGAAAACATATTCAATTCAAATGTTCGAGATAAATGATCATCAAATGATTTTCTGTTGTATAGTTTTGTCAATGGATCAAATGAATTTTCTTCTTTTGCCCGATTTAGTTGATCGCGTAACAAAATAAGTTGTTCACCTAATGATTTAATTTCTTTATTTTGACGCTGTTTACGATTTTCAATATTTTTATTTAATATTTCAACGACAGCATATGTTTCCCGTTTAATCTCTTGGATGGAATTTCTTTCCAACACTGATTTAAGCCGGTCTAATTGAACTAAACATTCTGAGTCTGTAATTTGATCCTCATGGATTGCATAACTAAAAGAATGAATAAACGACCAGATAACGTCTCTAAAATCACCAACAGTTTGGTTTACAAATTTGTTCTCGGTTTGACGATGTTTAGAGACAAACTTAAGCATGCCGAGCCAATCCCGTTTGATTCTTGAAGATTTATCTTCAATTATTTGTCCACTGGGTTTTGGTGCACCGATAAGAATATGTCGTGACCAATCCTGAAATAGTTGGTTTATTTCTTTTGAATCTATCTCATATAAATCAAAGGAATACTCGCCAAATATTCTTAATATTTCTCCTGTGGCATCAATGACCCTATCATAGTCGGCCTGGCTTAGATTACTATTTGAAGACCCATTTCCCCCATTAGTTTTATTCACTAATCCATTGTTACTATTTTTTTGTATTTGGACCTGTTTTTTTTTAAATTTTGAGAATATCATTTTGCTACTTTGAAAAACTCATTTGTTTTATAAACTCAAGTTTAGAAAAAGCTTATGTAATAAATTATATTATCGGCATAATTAGCATCTTTTCTTATTCAGTTCATAGGCCAAAAGAGATACCATTAGAAGTTGCGGAAGTTAAAGAAGAATTGGCGGCTGCGTTCTATTTATAAAATGAGAGCTGGATGTCTATTTCTACAGGCTTGCTGTTTTACCCGGAGTACCAAAGTAAAGGAATTGCAAAAAGTCTGATTGGTTATGTTGAAGAAGCTACTATTTTGGCAGGGTACGACAGAGTGACTTTGGGAATGCGAATTTATTAGCCCCCTAGGGTATTCGATAGTCGAATCCCATGAAAGATTTTCAGAACCAACTTATTATGAGATGGGAAAAATATCCATTGATTCTTTAGAAGATTTTTATGATCAGTTTGTTTGATTCTTAGGAGGATTAAATTCGGGGTAAAATAGTATACGGATTTTTTCTAATGTATGGTTATTGGCCGGTCATCGTCAATTTGATACTCTTTAGCAATTCGTCCGCTTTGCTACCTTCCTCATCGGATGTTAATTCTTTGTATTTGTCCAAAGCGATGGCAGCTTCGGTAAAATTATCATTCATAGCATGAACCAAGCCAAGGTTGAAATAAACATTCGGGAAACCAGGCTCGATCTCACCAGCTAATTGATAATGAAGACAGGCCATTCTTAGATCGCCGGAATCAAAATATAAATTCGCCAGGTTATAATGGGATTCCAAATGCCGGGAATCATGTTTCAAAGAATGCGTGAAACAATCAAATGCTTTGAAAGTGTCTCCACTTTTCGATTCTAATATTCCCAGGTTACAATATGCATCGGCCACACAATCACTGCTGGAAATAGCCTTCTTGTACGCACTTTTTGCTTTTTCTTCATCCCTTTCATCCAAAAGCAAAGCTTCCTCAAAAGGACTCAAAGACAA
The DNA here is from genome assembly GCA_022566355.1 of candidate division KSB1 bacterium. Lineage (NCBI taxonomy): Bacteria > Pseudomonadati > Candidatus Zhuqueibacterota bacterium. The sequence continues at coordinate 1,188 of JADFJB010000088.1, read as the reverse complement.
GGGTAAAGCAATAATCTGGGCATCCGGTTTAGCAAATAAGTTCAGTTGACCGGGTTTTCTCTTCGGATCAGGCTTCTTTGTTTTTTTGACACGCTGGAAACCAAACTTGGATGGCGACTTGGTCGGAAATTGAAGAATTTTACCCATCATTACCCCACGCATTTTTGTATTGTTCTATATTTAATTCAAGCAAAAGAGTATGCATGATTGAGGTTTCAATTAAATCTGATGGAAATAACTCGTACGCCCTTCGAATCCGTTCAGGGCGCTTCATTTACAGGTTTACAATAAACAGTACCCTGAGCGGAGTCGAAGGGTGTTAATGTTCATAATTTATGCAGATTTGCGCTTTCGACTTTTGGTTGATTTCTCTTCGACTTTGGCAACTTCTGCTTTCTTGGCTTTGCCAGTGGCTTTCACCATCGGTTTCTTTTGTTCTTTGGCTTGTTCGATGCTTTGTTTCAGCGCCGTCATTATATCAACCACCGGTTGTTCTTCTTCTTCGACAGTTATGATTTCCTGGCCGTCAATCTTCGCCTGGATCATTTCACGAAGTGAATCATTGTAATTATCTTTAAGCACGATATCAGAAAAGGATTTTGTCATTGAATCAACGAGAGTTTGCGCCAATTTAAGTTGAGTTTTATCCGCTTCAACTTCATCCAATTGCGGCACATCATTCATATTTCGAACTTCACTTGGGTAGCGTAATTTATAAAGCAATATGCCTTTTTCATGAGGTGCAATAAGAACGATATCTTCACGTTCACGAAGCACAACTTTACCTATTCCGAGTTTATTGCTATCCCTGAGTGTTTCAGTTAATAGCGCATAAGCTTTTGCAGCAACTTCTCCATCCGGACCGACAAAATATGGAGCATCAAATAAAGTCGGGTGAACTTCCGATGCATCAACAAATCCCTCAATGTCGATCACTTTTGTACTTTTCAATTTCAAATTATCAAAATCACTCGGTTCGACGATAACATATTGGTCCGGTTCGTACTCGTAACCTTTGACAATATCCTCGGGTTTCGCAACCTGCTCGCATTTTTTACATTTTTTTTCATATTTGATTCGACCATTACAATCTTTGTGAAGTTGATTGAAACGTACGGTTTGCTGTGATTCGATGGCATTATAAATCCGAACCGGAATGGTTACCAGCGAAAACCGGATATGGCCTTT
>JADFJB010000087.1 GCA_022566355.1 candidate division KSB1 bacterium | reverse complement strand
TATAATCAACTTCTTCCTGGTGAATGCTGGTCGTCAAAGTTACGAACACCTGGGATGCATCTAAATCGATTGAAAGAATTTGAACTGAAGGTTCAATTGAATAATTTTCCTTTTTAGTAACTGATGACCCATTCATTTTTTGAGAGAAAGAAATGCGAATTGACTGACGATTAAGCAGTAAAACATCTGTTATTGTGGGTGGCGCTTCTTCCAATGGAGGGTTAACACCCAAAAATCGATAAGTTTTGGAATAAGGACTTTCCATTGCAATATCAGAAGAATTACTAACATTTTGCACTGTTAATGTATAATCAACTTCTTCCTGGTGAATGCTGGTTGTCAAAGTTACGAACACCTGGGATGCATCTAAATCGATTGAAAGAATTTGAACTGAAGGTTCAATTGAATAATTTTCCTTTTTAGTAACTGATGATCCATTCATTTTTTGAGAGAAAGAAACTCGAATTGTCTGAAGGTCAATTAATACAACATCCGTGATATTTGGCGCAGGTACTACTCCAGATGAATCATCCGCGGTTTCACCTCCCATAATTCGGAGCCAATCCACCCATAAATTTCGATCCTGTCCATTTGCGTTATAATCATTAATAAACGCAATCGCTACCTCATGCACACCACCAGTAACAGGCAATATCACTTTAAAATCAGTATATTCGGAGCTGTTAACTTCTATTATGCTTTTTGAAACCTGATCAATTCGAATCTCTGCCTTAGTCCATTCGCTATTGATGAAATTTCCTTTCGCATGCAGTGTAAATTCAAAGTCATAATTTCCTGGAAAAACAACCTCTTCAGCCACAATTCCGTTCGACCATAAGGCCCAACCAGGGCCATTTGCCGTACCTACCCCCGTCTTGATTGGCATATCTTCAGCCTCCATCGTCACATCAAATGATGAACCAATCTCAGATGAAGTTGTAAAATTAAAATCATTCGATATTGTTGAATTACCATTCCCATCCTTCGATTTTACTCGAAAATGATACGTTGTCTTCACCAATAAACCCGCCAAGTTCACATTATGACTTGTTACTAAATTCACATCCAATGGCGTACTGCTTCCATAATTCGTATCCAAGCCATATTCAACCTCACTGTCGCTCAATTCGTCACTATCCCAACTAATCGTAGCTGAATTCATTGTTATATTATTTATCAATACATTTGAAATCTGGGGAGGTCTATTGTCCGGAACCTCAATAATTGTAAAAGCTACTTCTGCGGAATAGTCACTCTCATTATATGAGTTATCATAAGCAGTGACTACAAAAAAATATGATCCGGCAGAAAGATTATTGACCTGAAATTCAATTACATTGCCGACATCAATTACTTGGGAATAACTTCCGGAAGAAGTGCCATAATAAATTTTGTAACCCAATAAATCTGATTCTGTATTGGCATCCCAGGATACAGTTACATTTTCTGCTTGAGCATTACTTACAATTAGAACAAAAAGTACTAATACATATTTTAAATATTTCTTACTCATTTTATCTCATTTTCGTATGTGGTTCGTTAGTCGTCGTTTTTAACATCTTCAGTTCAACAATTGTGCCAAATTTATCTTTCTATGTATCTTACTATTTATAAACGACTTAGATAAAATCATTATATCACACTTGGAAATTGAATTACAAGTATGAATAACAAATATGAAATTCATATAGTAATACCTATGCAGGGACACATAAATAAAAATAATACATACTATTCATTCAAAATATTATTGTCGGGGTTAAACTTGATAAACCAGGTTATGCAAAAAACAAATCTAGTTAAATACTTTTTTAACTAAACTCGGAAGAAGGTGTTACTGGGGTTATATTAATTAACCTGGATTATTCACAAACCTCATAACTGATTTATAAAACTGTCATTCCCGTCCCGCCTGGGGCGGGATTATCGGGAATCTTGTTACACAGGCTGTCCGAGAACCGGTCTTGTCTCTCCTGCAAGCTTTAATCAAAAGTTCATTTTGTGCTTAACTAATGCAAATAGACCCCCGCTTAAAGCGCTCGGGGGTGACAGTTTTTGGGTTCTCGGATAACCTGAAAACATTCGAAGATGACATTTTTTGTGTCTCTCGGATAGCCTGCTGAAAAACTTAAAGAATGGATGCCTTTAATTGTGGGGAATCTAGAATTCTGGGTCTCATCAGTTGATTTACCTAATGGAAGATTATGGGCTGATGAAATTGCAAAAAAGCTTGAGAAAAGTGATTTTGGTATATTAGTTAATTAGATTCTTTACATTGTTAAATCCGTGCTGCAATAAAAAATTAACTGCATAAGCGCTCCGGATACCTGTGTGACAATAGACGACGATTTCATTGTTTGAATTTAATTCATGGATTCGAGATGGCAATGTATTCAGAGGGATTAAATGACAGGTTAAATTACAGTTCTCATATTCTGTTCTCTAACATCAAGAATAAAAATATCTTCGCCGTTATCAAGTTTTTCTTTTAATTCTACTGGAGAAATGACTTGGATGTTGGTCATATAGTTTTGTCTTTATTAGCGATTATTATTTTAACCCCCTGCAATCGATGGTATGATACTGATGACATCCAGTTCTCTAACAGGAGTTTTATCTTTTTCCAAAAAACGAACGTCTTCGTCGTTTAAGAATATATTTACGAATCTGCGAATTGTACCATCTTCCGTACATATTTGTTTGCGTAATAATGGATATTGATTCATAAGTTTGTTTAAAATCTCATCAACACTCTGGCCATCAATTTCAATAGATTGTTGATGATCCGTATAAGATCTTAACGGAGTTGGAATAAGAACTGTAACCGACATTAAACCGCCATTTTAGTTTTCCGGAACACTAGCCTGTTGAAAGATGATTTCTTTTATTTTTGAATCTAGCATTGCAAAAGATCGTATTAATTTTTATTTTGAACTCCGTTATCAAACTTATGAAATAAAATGAAGGAAAACCAGCTATGAAAAGAATTGTGATAAATTTTCTTGTTACTTTATTTCCATTTGTTGTTTTTGGTCAAATCATGTCTTTTGAGGATTACAACCCGCCTTCCACCCTGGTGGTCCCGGAGAATCCGCTAACACGTGCCAAGTTTCCATTTATTGATGTGCACAATCATCAACGTAGAATGGGATCAATGGATTTAAATGAAGTTACTACTGAAATGGACAAACTTAATATGGCGGTTATGGTAAACCTCAGCGGCAGAGGGTTTAGACGAACACAAAATGAAGACGGCACTTTTAGTTTTGGTTTAAATGAAAGTGATTTTCTAAAACAAGCAGTTGAAAATGCAAAAAAACAAAAACCCGGGCGATTCATCGTCTTCACCAATATCGATTTTAATAACATTGATGAGCCGGATTGGGCGGAAAATACAATCAGGCAGCTTGAAATTGATGTTCGAAATGGCGCTAACGGCTTAAAAATTTATAAAAGTCATGGATTAACCAATAAGGACAAAAGCGGAAAACTCATTGCTGTAGACGATCCTCGCATTGATCCGGTTTGGGCGAAATGTGGAGAATTGGGAATTCCGGTACTCATCCATACCGGCGAGCCGGCAGCTTTTTGGCTGCCGAAGGACAAGAATAACGAACGTTGGTTGGAGTTAAAACAAAGACCCGGGCGTTATCGAGATCCTGCGATTTTTCCATCTTGGGAACAAATTATGAGTGAACAGCACAATGTATTTCGCAAACATCCAAAAACTATTTTTATCAATGCTCATTTGGGCTGGATGGGCAACGATCTTGGCCGATTGGGAAAATTGATGGACGAATTACCCAATATGTACACCGAGATCGGTGCGGTTTTGGCTGAGCTGGGACGCCAGCCACGTTTTGCACGGGAATGGTTCATCAAATACCAGGACCGGGTTATGTTTGGCAAGGATTCCTGGAATCCAAAAGAATATTATGTCTACTTCCGCGTGTTAGAATCCGCCGATGAATATTTCGATTACTATCGAAAACGGCATGCCTTCTGGAAAATGTACGGTATGAATCTACCCGATGAGGTGTTGAAGAAACTCTACTATAAAAATGCCCTGAGGATTATTCCCGGAATTGATAAATCGGGTTTCCCGGATTGAAGGCCACTGACTTACACAGACTAAAATGCCACTGACTTACACAGACTAAAAAACTACAGACTTGCACAAACTTATAACTAAAATAGTTAGTCGGTGTTTGTCTGTGGCTTCTATTCGTTTGTTTCTTTTCAGGAATTAGAATAATTTTGAGCTTTTAACATAGAGACATTTCTGGCCAAGTCCAATTTATGCCCGCACTTAAAAAAAAAGTTCTGATTATCACTTATTATTTCCCTCCATCCGGAGGGGCTGGTGTACAAAGGACACTTCGCTTTTTAAACAATCTTTCACAACTTGGGTGGGAATCGGTAATCCTAACCGTTAGAAATGGAGATTACCCTACTATTGATAACAGTCTAATAAAAAAAGTCCCCCCGCAAACGAGTATCTATCGAACCTTCATTCCAGAGCCTTACAGCCTTTACCGGAAATTTACTGGGCGCAAGATTGGAGAAGCTATCGATTTATCAACACTCTCAATTGATGAGCAAGGGACTGTGAGCTTAAAGGAAAAAATCGCCATTTTTCTCCGAACCTGGCTTTTTATTCCTGATGCCAGAATTGGCTGGTTTCCTTTTGCCTTTTTTAAAGGGCTACGAGTCATCCGTAAAGAAAAAATTGACCTGGTTTTTTCTACAGGTCCTCCAAATACAGTTCACATTATCGCTGGCGCCTTAAAATTCGTAACCGGTAAAAAATGGGTCGCAGATTTTCGTGATCCCTGGTTTAAGTATTTGGTTCCTAAGAGGAATTCCATAATCCCCCTAAAAATTGATTCTGCTTTAAACCAATTGGTTCTCAATCACGCCGATTCCTTAACCTGGGTTTGCGAAGGGATTAAAAAAGAAACAGAAAAAACCAGTGGGATAAAAATCCAAACGAAGAACATTATTATCACAAATGGTTTTAATGAATTGGATTTTGAAAACCTGCCCTCGAACTCAAGCAATAAATTTATCCTAACGTATGTCGGCTCATTGTTTGTTCGCTACGACTTGACATGCTTTATTCGAGCCATCGAAAACATATATTCGAAACATACAAATTTTAGAGAAGATCTCGAAATGGTTTTCTACGGGACGGTAGATAGTGATGTTGAAATGAAATTTAGGAATTCGGAATTTCATCAAAACATTCGGTTCATGGGATACCAGAATCATAAGCAAACTTTAACGAATATGGTTTCATCGACATTGCTGCTTTTATATATCATAGATTCTCCACAAGGTAAAAATATCCCTACAAGCAAACTGTTCGAATATATCGGTGCCAAACGGCCCATTTTAGCTTTAGCGCCACAGGACAGTGAAGCGGCACGGATTATTAACAAAACAAAATCAGGCATTATTATCCAGCCAGATGATTCCATAACGATTGAAAAAGAGGTGTTGTTTTTGTATCAACAGTGGTCTCGAAGTAAGCAATTAGTCCTTGATTATGATACCAACGCAATTAAGCAGTTTGAAATTAAAAACTTAACAAAACGAATGGTGGATGTTTGGGATGCTAATCTTGATTAAAAAATCAATGATCAAAACTAAACCCGGGGAATGAGGCGGTTTGGAGCTACGTGGTTGATCGCGATAATTTTAAGTTGTGAAAATGCATTTCTAAAAGAAGCACTCAATTAATTGTAGAAAACATTATCTTTGATTTCGGTTTTTATCAACTTCATGCGATCATTAATCCATCTTGGGCGGTTTTCGCAGCAATATTTTACCACTCCATTTTTTGATTGAACCTCGAATTCGATCTAGCTCGATTGGCTCGTAGAACCGGATCAAGTAAAGGATGAATGGGAATGACAAGATAACCAATCCTTTATAGATGATTCTTTCGATCAAAGAATAGTTGTTAAAAACTGCGGTAATGAAAAATAAACCGATTGCTATTCCAAACAATATCAATATCCTATTGATTTCATATTTAACGGGATAAACTTTTTGTACAACGCGATAAGCAACAAACAAAGCAATGAATTGAGCAAAAACAGTAGCATAAACCGCGCCCATCATACCATATTTCGGAATTAGCAAAATATTAAGAATGATATTCAGAACAGCTGCGCAACCGACAATTCGGGGAATCAGTTTGGTTTTTTGTGGTATTTGCAATTCGAAAAAAAACAGACTCTGCATCCCGACAAAAATGATGCTTAATACAAAAAATGGCACCACGTGATAAGCATCCCAGTAATTTGGGTTTAATGCGAAGCGATGAATCAATCCCTTGCAATAAGCAGACAAAATCAATCCAAACCATAGTAATCCAAAAACCATATAGGTTAACACTTTTGAGAAAAACCGTTTAGGCTGGCTGTTTTCTTTAACGATTTTCCATCCGATAACGGGTAATCCCAGCATGAACGAATCTACCAATAGCATTTTCATGATATTGCTGAATTTGTATCCCAAAGAATATAAACCGACTTGTTCTAAAGTTGATAATTTCGTTAGCAAATAGCGATCCCCTACATTCAGAATTGTTGATGCTATTGCGGAAAAGATAAAAGGATAGCTGAATAAAATCATTTTTTTTAATTCGGCCAATTCCAGATGTGGATTCATTCTCTTAAAAAGATATGGTGTTAAAATTAAGAAGATTAATCCAGTGCTGATTGCTTGCGAAATCAGTATTCCTTTTACCCCATATTTCAAAATTGCGACAAAATAAATATTCGCGATTAAGTTGAATGCAAATTGAATAGAAATGAAGGTCGCATAAAGGTGAGATTTTTCTTCTGAGCGAAGTAAAGTTAGAGGAAGTTTGCTTAAAACTGTAAAAGAAATAGATATAAAAAGGACAACAAAATAATTCGCAAAAATATTTTGACCGAATAGAAATTCTGCCAAAAAACTTCTTGAGGACAAAACAATTAAAAAGCTACCCACACAAATACAAGTAAGAAAAATGAATAGGGTAAAAATATAGTTTTTCTTTTTTATCTCACTTTCCGTGAGACCGTGCCAGCGCAATAAAGCTTGTGGAATTCCAAATGAAAGAATATGGACACTCAACAATTCAACCACTTCGAACAAACCCAGGATACCATAATCCGCAACGGAGATAAGTTTTGTATAAATGGGCAGAAGAATAAAACCCGATAATTTTGGACTAATATTGCCGAGGGCAAAAAACCCCATGTGTTTAACTGTTTGTTTGAGTTTTTCGAGCATAATAGGAGTAAAGGGTTAAACCACAAAAATATCAAATAAGATTTGAGACGCAATTATTGGTTTCGATAAATACTTTTTGCCTGAGTACAGATTCTAGTAGATATTCCTCTCGAGCGCTCTTAAACACCTCACGATAAATCTCCCATGATTTGGATAAATTTTCATAAGCGCGTTTTGAAGGGCGAATGAGTTCTGGAGACGGTTGATGAACCGGGAATGCGTTTTAGATAATGAAAATAATTTGTTTAATAAAAGTGTACCTGCTCTTCCGGTTGATAAAACAAAACAAGGGTGAACATTTTGCCAATTCTCATGCTCACATTCAATGAGTTGAGTCGACATTTCTTTGGATAATCGTTTTGCAGCATCCCTGAATCTTTTCCCCCCATAATTCATGAAATCTGATAATTGTAACAGGTATTTAGCTAGTAGTGGCATCTACAAACACTTTGAAATTTATTGAATTCGACTTGATGTCCTTTCTAACTTTTCGGCTGCTGCTGTTTCTTTTTCTGAAAACTTTGAAATACCGCCAATCCCAAAACCAAATATACTATTGTCATAGAAGTACCGGATATCCATAAACTAGCAGTATAAGACTTCGGCTTAAATATGAATTGAATTTCATGTTTCCCTGCCGGAACGACAATAGACCGCAAGGCATGGTTGGTTTTGTAAATTTTTGTTTCAACATCATCAACATATGCCTTCCAGCCGGCTGGATAGTACATTTCACTTAAAACCATTAGTGTGTTGGAATCGGTATCGACTTTTATATCAATTTGATTGGGTTCGTAACGGGTAATTTCACTGGCAAAGTTAACGGGTACGCCAATTTCCGTATCCAACTCTTCTTCTAAGATCGCCTTTTTTGCCGGATCAAATTCAGAAGAGTTTAATCTTGCAAACCGGCTTTCCCGCATTTTAATGATTTCTACTTCTCCTACGGTAAAAACCCTGGGCAAAGCTGCAAGATTTTCATAAACCAGGATGTTACTCTGATTATCTGCAAAAACTTGCTTTAAATTCGAATGTTCAATTTGAGTTTGGGCCAAAACATATTTTACATTGAGCATATTTAGAATGTGCCAGTTAATCGGAATATTCGAACTATTTTGAAAACCCGGATCTGTTCCTTTGTAAAGGCTGAATTCATTAAGGTCCTGGATTGTTCTTAATTTTGCAGGGTGATAGCCGCCAATAGACTGATGCCGATATGACCAACTATTAGTACCGTAAAGCTGACCAAGTGGAAAAATTCTATAATGTGTCTGGTCCTGTAGTAAAAATTTGTCTGTAGCCGTTTCAGCAAAATATTTGTTAAACTCGTTGGGCTTCACCAGGTTTTGCAAATAGCGATTGCTAACGCCGAATAGATCAAATACGAGAAGCAAAGGAATTGAAATTGTGAATACTAGTTTCGAAACCCACTTTTTTAAATAAGCCAAAGTAATTCCAAATGCAACAGTTGCCAAAAGCAAAAGCCGGATGGAATCCTGTTTAAGCATATCGAATCGGGCTTCTTTAATAAGCGCTAAAAGTTGCGGCTGGTAATTATTCAAATCATCCGCTTTAGCCAATGGAATGACGCTTTTCAAAAAGAGAGGGATCAACCCCAGGAAAACAAATATTCCAAATATAATTGCGATGGTCTTAATGATTTTTTGCGGGGGAATTTTTTCTTGAGAATGATTAACTATAAATTCAAATCCAAATCCGGCAAGGATGGCAATCCCCAATTGCACCAACACCAAAATCATCGAAGGTATGCGAAATTGATTAAAGTACGGTACAAAATTAAAAAAGAGATCGTATACAACCGGAAAGTGCTTTCCGAATGAAACCAGGAGTGAAAGCACACAAACCACAGCGAGGGTAAGAACTCGCTTATCCCGTCTTCTAAAAACCAAAGCAATGCCTACAAAAAATAAGGATATTACCCCCATATAATCGGTTGTTGTAGTAAAGATTTTGTGGCCCCAGTAACCCGGGATGGTCCTGCCTTTTAATTCCGGAACGGCATCACCCGTGTACTGCTCAGAGGAGCTTCCTCCATAATAACGTGGAATAATAAAAGTCATCATCTCCCCCGGATACAACGACCAGTTGGTAGCATAATCGTAACTCAATCCGCTCGAAGCAGCTTCTCCAGTCCCACCCCGGATGGAGTATTTTGAATATTCCTTTACAACCAGGGTTGGGAAAGAAGAAATCCCAACCGCCAGGATTAATGCGCCTATAACCAGTGCAGTTCTAATTCCGATTGAGCGCCATTCTTTTTGTTGAAAAAAACGCACCATATGGAAAATCCCAAAAACAGCCAAAACCATCGAAATGTAAAACATAACTTGATAGTGATTGGATTGGATTCCTAAACTGAAAAAAATTGCAAAAAGAGAAGCATTCAACATACCCGGTTTTTTTAACAGCTTTACGAATGCGAACAAAATTAGCGGCATTAACATCATCGTTCTTACTTTGGTGTTATGCCCGGCTTCTAAAATGCCAAATAGATAAGGCCACCAGATATAGGCTATCGCAGAAAAAGTGCTGGTTAGCGGTGAAAATCGCCAAAATCGCATGAGAAAAATGATTCCCATTGCACCCAAAATTAGGTATGTCGCCCGCCAGTTTATTAACTTATTTACAGCTCTTATGACATATTTGAATGGTTGTTCAAATGGCGCTTGCAGAGAAATGAGGTAGCCTGGCATTCCGGCAAACACATTATTTGCCCATAACGGATTCGAATCATGTACTTCCCTGGATTCAATAATCGATTGTGCGCTTCCCCTCCAGCCGATACTATCCGATGCCGGCGGTACCCTGCCTTCAAAAACAATTGGAGAAAGATAACCTATTATAAGCACAATAAGGACGATTACCCCAACAAGGACTTGCTGATTTTCAGTAAGAGTAAAACCTGGCGATCTCTTAGGTTTAACTTCTGATGTTTTCTTTTGCCTCTTTTTCTTGCCCATTGGTTTCCATATGGTTTTTATGAAATTGAGTAAATATTTGTGAATAAAAACTTGTTCTATTTGTGGTAATCCACGAAAAAGCTAAACTTACTTCCCATCAAATTCAATACAAATCAATATTAATGTTTTTTTGTTTTTTCTATTTACAAATTATTCGGTAAACCTCCGGCTCAGCTAGCAAAAAACATCATCAACCTCCTGGCAGGCGATAATATGGCCAAAGCATACACAAGTTGTGCCAGGCGGCTTTCAAGAAGAAGGCGTCGATACGGATGGTTATACAGTCACAGAAGTAGTGCAGGATATGGAAGCTGCGCGTCGCCCTGGGTTACAATCGCTGTAACCCTGATCAGAGAGAGCTACGGTACGAGGCTCGTTATTGATTTACGCCTGGATTACCCATACAAATATTTATTTGGAATATCAAAATTTGCTGTGGCATTGATGAATTCCTTTTTAATAACAACTCATTAAAAGACAAAATTTATCTAAAAAAACCGTTTAAAACCAAACCCTATATAATCCCCCGGTTTATCAAGCCTCCTTGTATAATCCAGGCGGAAAAAGCCAAACAATCCGTTTAACGAAACCCCAATCTCATGGCGAAAACTATCCTGGTAGCGAGGAGAATAAGTGAGGGTGGTCAATCGCGAAGATTCGATCCAGGTACGGCCAAAAGCGCCATGAAGGATGATCCCTAAATCTCTTTTCGCAATGGAACGCAATCCAATCATTTCGAAGGGGATGGTGCGAAAATTGTGCTCCCAAAAAACCGCAAAATATTTCTCTCCCTCCAACGGGTAACCCTGTAAAGACTTGAATACGCCAAACGGACTAAACGCCCCCAGACTGACATCCAAAATGCCGAAGCGCTGCACCGGTAACGTTCCGCTAAAAGTCCCACCGACAAGCCTGAGCTCGAGGGTGTTTGGCATTAACCTCCGTTTAAAAAAAGTGGGTAGCCTGGCATTTAATGAAAATTGGTAGGTTGTGAAATCGAACTGATTCGACAACAAATTTGAAGGGCTGTACTCAATTTTAATTTCCGCACTATTTTGACCAACAACTCCAAATGGAGTATAATCATCCCCGAACGCCAAGGTGAGTTCCAGAGAACGAAGTTTACCACCCTGAATTCCCGGGTTGGGCCTTTGCCCGCCTTTCCGGCTGATCAAGCCTTTGCTGGTAATGTCTGTCCTGGAGGAATGCTCCTCCGCCCGAAACCCTGCCGAAATGTTCAAATCAAATTTCCGGATTCGATAACCCAGTTGACTGCGAAATCCTTTTACCCAATAATAATCATAATAATCTTCAGATCCAAACAAGGGCCGCAACGCCGTCGCTTGCCGGCTAAAATTTTCCGAAAAGTACCTTGTCTCGGTATCATCGAAATACATCAACTCCAGGGATGCACGCTTTCTTTTACCCCACCTGTATCTCAATTCTGCCTGAAATCCCCATTCCTGAAGATTCGTTTTGTAACCACCGGAAATTTTGCCTCTTAAGTTTTTATGGATGTTCCGGTCCAAGCTTAAGCCAAGGTGTCCGCCATCGACTCGATTATAAGAAAGCTGGGGATCGAAAGGTATAAACCGGTTTGATGATTTCCTGTTTTTCGACTCTTCTTCATCGTCCATATCTACAAACCGGGCCAGGATGCCTGTAGGTTTAAAGGCTTTCGCAATAGTATACGTGCTATCGATGTTGGAATAGGCTTCTTCCTCTTTAGTCGAAAGCGGAACGACTTCCTGTTTGGCAGCAAACAGGCTGTCATTATCCTGTTTAATGGAAAGGGAGTCGATTATCAGCAGCCGCTTCTCTTTAAAAATAGAATCAGGCAAAACAACATTGATCTGGTAATTTGTGAGTATGGATGTTTGGTGGTATTTCATAGTCGGAAAATTCAACCCCGGGAACCCGATTTTTACATCACCATCGATTCGCACATCCACCGGCAGCCAGAATTCGTTGCCGAAATTTCTAAACTGCTGTTTATAATAAACATTCCATTCTTTGATGGGCTGCGGAAAAATAAACGCGTCACCGGGTTTCAGGTCAACTTCGATCATGGCAAATACTTCATCCATTATGGATATCTTGCCTTCGAATGCCGGCTGGAGTTTGGTCCGCGGCGAGACCCGGATATCGAAAATAATTTTATCATCCAAAACCCGCTGGCTTTCCAGTTTAAAATTGTAATATCTGAGCGCTTTGGGGTGAGTCGGTCCTATGGTCTTGTGCCCCTGGATTTTTATATCATCATCATAAAAGTTGGGGACATAGCTGGCGCCGGCAAAATTCTCTTGCTCTTTTACGTTTGAGGTTTGCCGTTTGGATTGAATCACCTCTCTGGCGCCTTTGTTCTTGTCCCAAAACGCCACGGAGATGCTTTCCGTTATTGAGACAATGCTTGAATCATTTTCCAGTCTTTGCCGGGTGAAGGCCCTGGCTTTGTAGGAATATAGCTTTGCGCGCCAGATTTGCTTGCGTTTTATAACCTCGCGCATAATTGCTATCGCCGGATCTTCAGCAGTTACGACTATCGGCCCAAACTCAAAAACTGTGGGTTTAAGAAGAATGTTTTGCTCGCTCCCTGAACTGGAATAAATAACTCGTCTCTCGGCTAAATAGCCAATATAGGTTACCTTCAACGTGGCCGGGAGTTGTTTGATTTTAAGCGAGAATCGCCCCTCTTCGTTGGTGATGGTGCCGCGGTAGGTACCTTCTATAACGATATTGGCCGCCGGAAGAAAATTGCCGGTTTGTGCATCTTTAACTGTGCCATGAATGATTTTTTGTGAGAAAGCCCCTTGCGGATCGATTAATATAAAAAGAAGGAAAGAGAAGAATACTAACTTAAAGAATTTGATTTTCCGGGTAAACAGTTGTTTAATCACGAAGTTTTTGATTGATTTAAATAAATACGATTTGGAATCAAATATTATTACTTTACAATATTTTGATCAAATAGTTTCATTTCTGAAATTTATTAAGGTCGTCAGAACCTCAGAGACAGATGTTTTTATTTACCCTCAAAAAATCATTGTTATCAAGCTAATCTGTGGTTTCATATTTCTGCAGCTCATCATACTTATAAACTAATTCCACACCCGACGCGGCAAACATCTCTTCCGATTCAATGCCGGTGTGGTATTTCCTTTCGCATATTACGCGTTTAATGCCGCAATTGATGATTAACATTGCACAAACCCGGCAGGGAGTCATTCTGGTGTAGATTGTTGCACCCAGAACTGAGATTCCAACTTTCGCAGCCTGGCAAATTGCATTCTGCTCAGCGTGGACCGTTCTCACGCAATGGTCTGTGGTTGTTCCATCCTCATGAATTACGCTTTTCATTTGGTGGCCGACATCATCGCAATGGGGTAGTCCGGCCGGGGAGCCTACGTAGCCTGAAACGAGGATATGTTTATCCTTTGCAATCACACAGCCACTTCTACCCCGATCACAGGTGGCTCGTTTGGAAATGCTATTTGCGACTTCCATGAAGTAATCGTCCCAGGAAGGACGGGATTGATTTGGTTTCATTTGGTTTTCCGTTTTGTTTGTATTATTAGGTCATTTTTTTAGAAGAAGTCGGCCCTAAAATAATAATAATTCCCTATCAAATTATTGGATGAATTCTATTCAAGAGCTCGTCCTTTTTGTGTTTTTACATATGTCTTAATACTGCATTGATGAAAGTTTGATAACTTCTACCTTTAGAATTGGATTTAAACCATTCTTCGCCCAATTCTGGTATTTCTGACTTATCAATCTCTTCATCGGTCATTGCATCAAACCTCTTCCAGTCGGTTTTTTGGTTATCTGGCATTTTATAATATACATGAGGTATAAGCCGTTACCAAACAAAGAATTTGGTTAATTACTGATGAAAACTATTTCCCTATTTTATTATTCCGTTTTGTATTTCAAGCCTCAACGTCCATCCCTCCGTTGTAATTCATTGTCATCAAAAACCAATATTCCGAAATAAGTTGGTTGCCTGAGTCTATCATTTACATTAAACAATTTATACAATATAATTCATATCACAAAAACATCTCAGATTTCCAGAAGAGCGATTTAGCGCCTTATCATTTTAAAATAATCACACCACAACATGTCGGAATGAGTATAATTTGGCGATACCCGCTTTTCGGAATTGCTGCAAAACCATAATGGCTCATCTGCCGAAGAATTAATTGAGTACACGGTCAAAATCATCAATGGTTTTGCCGGGGAAGCCCCCCAGCATGATGACATGACCATGGTGGTGTTGAAGGTGGATTGAGGCTGGATGCCGGATGTTAGATGTTGGATGCCAGATGCCGGATATTAGATGTTGGATGCGGCGTGTGAAATCACAAATCACAAATAAATCCCAATTTCAAATAATCAATGATCAAATAAGGAATGAATAAAGCATAAGTGCGGAGCCGACATGAATGTCGGTTTAAAACTCAGCCTACAATATTTCCCAATCTTTTATTTCTTTTTCTTTGTGCCTTTGTGCCTTTGTGCCTAAGAATTCTTCAGGTTAGTTGGTTTTAGTCTTTCCCAATCTTGTTTAATGCTTGCTGATAGGACAAGAAAGTGCGATCGTCAAATAAAACGAATCGTACCAATTTAATTTGATCATTCTCTCTTAGAAATTGAATTACAGTTTCAATGGCAATATCAGTTGCATCAGGAATTGGATATCCAAAAACACCAGTACTGATAGAAGGAAAACTGATTGATTCAAGCTGTTTTTCTGCCGCTAAAGCAAGGCTATTTCGATATGCATTGGTCAACAAATCTGCTTCTCCTGAGGCGCCATCTTTATAGATGGGTCCGACAGTATGAATCACATACTTTGATGGCATTTTACCCGAAGTAGTAATGACTGCCTCTCCCGTAGGTAACGGTCCTTTTTCTTTTACTATTTTCTTGTTTTCTTCCAATATTTCAGGTCCGCCAGCCCGATGAATGGCACCGTCAACACCACCGCCACCCATTAAGGAATTATTAGCAGCATTCACGATAGCATCGGTATTTTGATGCGTGATATCCCCCTGCATGATGTGAATTGCACTTTTGTTGATTCGAATACGCATAGATAAATCCTTAAAGATAATTTACAAAGTAAAGCTACCGATTATTCTAAAACAGATTTAACAAAGATGCAACGCAAACAGTAAATTTATCTACTTTTTCCTTGTCCCATAGTTTTTCTTTAAATAAGTTGTTGACAATACTTTTTTCTCACGCTGTTAAGAATTTTATTTAGGTAACCTGGGTAAGCTACCCATTAACTTTAATAAAGGTTACCTCGATGACGACTTTAAGGGGTCATGATTGGAATCAAGCTTTTCGAAATGATCCGGAAAAAGCATGGTCTAACTTCGTACAAGATTCTAACCGTCAAATAATGGCTGTCATTGCAAAGTTAGTTCGGGATCATGATGATCAAATGGAATTGTACACTTATGTTCTTGAACAATTCAAAAAAGATAAGTATAAAAAAATAATGGCCTATTTTGAGCAACCTCGCAATTATGAATTCGAAACCTGGATTGTCGTTGTTACACGAAATTGTTGCTTTGATTGGTTTCGAAATAAAGGCAGAAACCGGTTGTTTGAATGCATAAAAAAACTTCCGGCAATTGAGCAGACTATTTTCCAATTTATTTATCAGAAAGGTTATTCAACCGAATTAACTTTTCAACTTCTTAAAACACAGCACAGATTTGAGGGACACTATGGGGAGATGTTGATTCGTTTAGATAAAATTCATGATACCTTAAACAGTGAAACTCGATTCAGACTTTTTGAGAACAGACAAGCGTTTCTACCCCTTTTGTCATTTGACGATGTAGATGAACTCGATCATTCAGACCGGAATGAACCTAACGCTGAACAACAACTGATTCACCAAGAAACTAAGGGGATACTGAATGAAATACTTAACACACTTCCCCATCAAGAGAAATTGATCATTAGGCTACATGTGTTAAAAGGGATGACTCTTGAACAAACAGCACGAATCCTGAAAATGAAAAGCATTTGGCAGGTAAATCGAAAACTTAAAAAAGCCTTGAAGGCTTTGAAAGTTAAGCTAAAAGAAAGAGGTATTGGGCCCTCGGATCTTGAAAAGTAAAAAGGGAAAAGGTATGAGGTATGAGGTATGAGGTATGAGGTTAGGGGTTAGGTATAAGGTATTAGGTATTAGGTATGAGGTTAGGGGTTAGGTATAAGGTATAAGGTATGAGGTAAAAGGAATGAGGGAAAAGGTATAAGGGAAAGGGGAAAGGGATGTCTTAGAGACTTCGAGGCTGAATAGTTAAAAAAAACCGCAAAAAAGTTTTGTCATGTCCGTTTCTTCATATTAAACGAAAGGAGTCATAATTAATGCAGTGTGTGAACTTATCGAAATTGATCGCTTACAAAAGTGGCAATTTAAATCAAATTAAAAAAGGTAAAATTGAGAATCACCTGCAATCTTGTCCCAAATGCAGCAAAAAAGTAAAGGCATATGAAAATCTTCGAACATTCATACGAAGCAATATCTCAATTCAACAAAAGCAAGAAACACAGGACTGCTACGATGACTCCCAGATACTGACCTACATAGAAAGCCCAACCAGTACAAAATCTAAAAAAGAGGTTCAACTCCATTTAGGTGAATGTGAATATTGTCTTGATAGGTTAGTTTCCTTAGATAGTTTATTACACGAACTCAAAGCCGAAGGTCTAATTGAAGTTAACCTTGGTTTGCCAGAACGAATCAAGCAAACCTTTACATCAATCACAGGTTCAGCTGGAGAAAAAGTAAGAATTCTTTGGGATGTATTGGTTTCACCAAAACCTGTCTATCGTTGGGCAGGTTTTGCACTAACTGTATTGATAATTGGTTTTATCATTTATCAACCACAAAGTAAAATTCAATCCCCGCTGATTACACGCGAATCTACAGCGGAACTCCAAATTCAGTTGCAAGCCCCTGAAAACCAAAGTGACGTTGAAGGACGACAACTAAAATTTAGTTGGACAAAAGTAGAAAATATCTCCACCTACAACTTCCTTCTGCTTGATTCAAATGGCGATATCATTTGGGAGATAAAGACAAAGAAAAATGATGTGACTTTGCCAAAAGAAATAAAACTTCAATCTGCTATGACCTACTTTTGGCAAGTAGAAGGCAACTATGAATTTGGCAGATCCACTCTCTCCGACATGGAATATTTTACCTTCAAAGCTGA
Organism: candidate division KSB1 bacterium; assembly: GCA_022566355.1. Classification (NCBI taxonomy): domain Bacteria; kingdom Pseudomonadati; species Candidatus Zhuqueibacterota bacterium. Next base: position 2,893 of record JADFJB010000087.1, on the reverse strand, counting down.
ATAGATATTTAAACTTAGATGGAAATCTTAAAATTGAGATTAAATAAAAATAATTTTTGGAAGATGACCTTATAGATAAAAATAAATAGTGTGTCATTTTGACACAGCGAAGCGAGGAGAAATCTTGTCTGCCAACAAGTCATACTTGAAATGGATTATAAGATTTCTCATCGTAAACTCCTCGAAATGACAGATAGATTGTTATTTTTCAGAAGATACAATATATAGATTCCCGCTTTGGTGGGAATGACATTAAATGAGGACTCCTTAACAATGAAACGAAATCTTTTCACCACATTAATTTTGTTAAGTTTGCCTTTATTGCTTTTGTGCACAACAGCAAACTCAGGTATTGCTCAACCCCTCTCCCGACAAGAATTTAAAGTCCAGCTCCTGCAAGCCTATACAAATGATGACTTAACCAGGGTAAGAGACCTCCTCAAAACCCAAAGATTGGATGCAATTCGAACCATCGAATCTGTGCTGGATTCCTCAATACTAAAGAAAACTCGTGGCACAACCGCGGCAGGAAACCATGATTGGGAGACAGCCAACGCCCTGGCAGATATTTATGCGCAAGAATTTGGCGACCGCTTTTACCTGGAAAAAGCGCATCGCTACAAAAAATTTTCATCCGAATCTACCAAAATTAAAGCTCAAATCTTGGTGCTAAGGAAAACGGCCAGGGACAGCTTGCTGCAAGGGAAATATGATCTCGCTCGGAACTTTTATGAACAGGCATTGGAACTAGCGCAAAATATCGATGATTTAGATGATTTGGCAGCAATTCCAGGCAGCATTGGCGCTGCCTATTTCTACCTGGGGGATTTCGATGCGGCCCTCGAAAACTACCAAAAGTCGCTAACAGCCCTGGAAGAAATCGGCGACAAATGGCGTACAGGCAATCGACTGGGGAATATCGCCAATGTCTATAGCGATTGGAGCGACTACCCTACTGCCCGTGCTTATTTTGAGAGGGCTCTACCCTATCGAAAAGAACTCGATGATAAACGAGGCATGGCCGCAGATTACAACAATACCGGCCTCATTCATCAAGAGATGGGTAACTATGAAAAGGCGCTGGCGAACTACCAGCACGCCCTTGAATTGAATCGCACGTTAGAAAACCAACGCAGTATCGCGAGGAACCTGGCCAACATTGCCAATATCCAAATTGAATTGGGGGATTATGGAGACGCAATTGCAATTTATGGCGAGGCTCTGCCTATCAGGCGAGAATTGGGAGATCGCCAGGGCGAAGGGAACGACCTGGGCAATTTGGGACTTGCCTATTTGAGCTTGGGTGACTACAATAAAGCCTTAAGTCATTTCCAACAAGCCTTGGCGATTCACCAGGAATTGGGATACCAGGAAGGAGAAGCATACCAATTAGGACGATTGGCGGATTTGTATAAATTTCGCGGAGAATATCCGGAAGCAATCCGCAATTATCAAAGGGCGCTGGAAATTCATCGTGACATGGGTCATGTCCGCGGCGAGGCTTATTGGATCGAGGCGTTGGGTCAAACCTACATGGCTGTAGGAGATCACGCCAGGGCTTTGGAGAATTTTAGTAACGCAATTGAACTGCATAGAAGTATTGAAAACGTTAGCGGACAAGCATCCACACTCTCAACTATAGGTCGCACCTACCTGGAAATGAACGAGTTGGAAAAAGCTGAGGATGCCTTTGGACAGGCTCTAAAATTTCATAAAGATCTTGGTGAAAAAAATAACGAGTGTATGGATCTAGGCAACCTGGGCTATGTTTACAGTTTGGAGGATGAACCCGTAAAAGCTATTGATACCTGGAAGTTGGCCATGAACCTTGCACAAGGTATCGGTAACCGAAGATTGCAAGGCTGGTTACAGTTACAACAGGGAGATTTTTACCGTGAGCTTGATAGTGGGAAAAAAGCAGCCAGGGCATACGAACAGGGATTGGCCATTAGTGAGGGTTTAGAAGATCCGGAGTTGCGCTGGCAGCTCTATCTGGGTCGGGGAAAATTGTGGCAAGACCGCGGTGATGATGAACGTGCCTTTTATTCATTTCAAGCAGCAGTGACTACGGTCGAAAAAATTCGCGCACAAGCTGAAGTTGAGGAATTCAAAGCAGGTATCATACATAACAGTTTTGAGACCTATGAGGCAATGGTGACCCTGCTTGTTCGGATGAATCGTGTCGAAGAAGCCTTTGAATATGTAGAACGAGCCCGCTCCCGCGCCTTGCTTGACCGATTGGGAAATACAAAGATAGATTCTCATGATCCCACTACTCAAAATTTGATAGTCCAGGAACGAGAACTTCGCATCAAAATACAAAATCTACGCTCCCAAATCGTAGAAGAGGAGGACGACAATAAAGGATTACGTGGTTCAGAAAGTAGTTATCGCCACTCAATAGAGAAAGCCCAAATGGACTATCAGCGTTTGTTGCTCGACATCAAATTACGCCACCCTGAATATAATTCCCTGGTCAGTATCGATCCCTTTCCGGTGTCGACAATACAACGATTGCTAACAAATAAATCGGCACTATTGGAATACTTTATTACGGAAGAAAGTACCATCATTTTCGTCGTGACCCAAGAAAATCTACAGGTTTTTACTGTTCCAGAAGGGAAGCAAAGTGTACGCGGTAAAATTGCACTATACCGGGGAACCGGCGTCCGGAATATGAACAAGGGGAAATTAGATGAACGGTTTTGGATGATGCCTTTGCACAGGTTATACGAAATACTAATCGCGCCTGTGGTAGAGGCCGGCGCTCTCAGCGGTAAAGAACATTTGATTATTGTAGCGCATAGTCTTTTGCATTATCTGCCGTTCCGGGCGCTGATTACACAAGAAATCGATAGCTCAAAACAACCCCATTATCTCATTTAAGATTATG
>JADFJB010000086.1 GCA_022566355.1 candidate division KSB1 bacterium | reverse complement strand
AATCCCCACTACTTCCTATATCTCTTGACTATAGGAAACCGTTAGCGTATCTTAAAAGTGTTAATAGTAACTCAATTAATTATGTTAATTAGATTAAAACCACGGCGGTCCAAAATGGTAAAAGATGTCGACCTTAAAGACTTGACCAATACCAAACTTCGAAACCTTCTCAAGTCTATTAAAAGTGATGATCAATATATTCTTAAAGAGAACGGCAAGCCAAGAGCTGTCCTACTCTCTCTTGATGATTTAGAGGTACTTAAAAGGGCAAAGGCTAACAAAGAAAAAGCATGGGAAAATCTTTTTGCGAATCTCAAACAAGTCCACGCTTTGAACCCGAATGTCTCTGAGGAGCAAGTTCATAAAGACGTAGCTGAAGCAATTCGTGCCGTTCGTCAAAGATGACATTAACAAGCACTTTCTATGAAAGTTGTCCTTGATTCTAATATCCTTATTAGTGCTTTTCTAGCTCCTCAAGGGGAAGACGCTAATGTTTTAAAACAATCTAAAAAGCAAACACTGTATTTGTCACCATTTATATTGTCTGAAGTTTGGCAGGTTCTCCATTATCCACGCATCCGGAAGAATTACCCTTTCACGGAAAGTGAAATAAATCGCCATGTGGCTGAACTCACGGCTGCTTGCGAGCTTGTGGATACTAAGCTTACATTAGATGTCTGTTCGGATCCTGACGATAACCAGGTCCTGGCAGCAGCCATCGAAGCCAGCGCGGATTATTTAGTCACCAGGAATATAAAACATTTTCCAAAAACTTATAAAGATGTTCAGATTGTTCACCCAAAAAAAATATTAAATATTATACAATCCTAGAATAATTTAAAATTACATAATTTCTTTGGTTAGTTATTTAACGAGTGAGTTTGGACTTTTAAACACACTCGTTTTTGTTATACCTCCTGTGCTCTTCTTTATATATTTGTATCAAAAAGATTTAATATTCTTCTTGACTTTTAATCACTTGGAATTTACTTTTGGCTAATTCCAAAATTGAATAATCCATTGGGGAAGCCATGGAAACATTACACAAAACGGTTTCAAAAGCCAAAATTGCTGGATCAGGTTCGGTTTGAAGAGATCAAACCCTGGCACTCTAATCATAGGCGGATACCAAAGAATAAAATAGTATTTTTGAAAATTACTTATGATGAGATACATCTTCACCGGCTTGTATAACCCAATCAAAAAACCCCATAACAAATTAATATTACGGGGTTTAATTAGTGGCGCCTCCCAGAATCGAACTGGGGACACACGGATTTTCAGTCCGTTGCTCTACCGACTGAGCTAAAGCGCCACTTGCAAAAATGGAAGTAGAAATATAGTATCTTTTCATTCACCTGTCAAGCACAAAACACCATTCTTCATTAAGCCCCCAGAGTATTTTTTCAAAGAGGTTTCATTTTTAGTTCAGCGCTATTTAAGATGCAAAAAGTAAACTTTTGTATGCTGCCATGGTCTAATCATTCGCTAAATTTAGGGTAATTTGTAAATCTGTCTCAAACTAAAATGTGATTAACTTGGATAATTCATGAAATTATAGTTTAAGCTTGAAGTTGTCCAAAGTGCCATACCGGCGCAACGGGATCTATTTCCCTAAAATTGATAAAGCATAATTGTAAGTATAAAATAGTTGCAAAATAGATTCTTCCTGGATGAAAAGGTTCATGAATAGTCCAGGTTAATGAATACTGCACGATATTCCGATAATTGATGAGTTAGCTTGTGCTTCTTTTAACGCAAAATATTAAAGATTATATGCATCTGGATATTCAACATAAAAAAGAATTCATATTTGTACAATTCAAGCGGAATTGCAGTTTAAATCAAACCAACCTGGAAGAATTTAAGTTCCAGGTTTTGGGTTCTGTTGAACCATCCAATACGGTAATCTTAAACTTCGAAAACTTAGAATATATCGACAGCGCAGGATTAACAACACTCATTCATATTCGAAAGAAAATTTTGAGCATGAATGGGAAATTATTACTCACCAATGTAAGTATGCAAATTCAAAAATTGCTGCAAATTACCAGGCTGCATCGGTTTTTTGAAGTTTTCAATTCTTTAGAAGAAGCGGTTAGTTCTTTAAAGAAAACCGCACCAGACAGGTCAAAGGATCATCCATTTACCCTCAAACTGCAAGTTAAACATACGGACACTTTTTCTATAGTAAGAATTAAACAACCGGATTCACTGATCGCCACCAATAGTGAGGCTTTCAAAAAGAAAATATTGGAGTACCTCTCAACACGAAATGCTGCTATATTGGATTTCAATAAACTTCGTAATATTGACAGTACCGGGATCGCTTGTTTAATTCATCTCAAAAAATTTGTCAGGAAAAATAATAAAAAAATAATCCTAGTTTATCAGGATAGTGTCATCACTCGACTATTTAAATTGTATTCCATTGAAGACCTATTTCCCCAGTATTCCGATTCCAAACTAGCTGTCCAATCTTTAAAACAAAACATTCAAATTAATAAACTGGAAGCTGCAACTCAAAATACGACGCCTCAGGAAGCAAATAATTCTTCATCCTTTTTAACTGAAGAATTCGAGGACATTTTATTCCTGACTGATTATCAAAAGTAGGAACCTATTCATGAATTACCGATATTTGAAAGATGTTTCTTTTAGTCTTTTGACTTTTTTTCTGCTGATTATTAGCGTGAATATTTTCCTGTTTCCGGATTCACCCGGTTTTCAGGGCTTAAATCCCCATCCTTATTTAATTGTAGTGCTGCTCGTAGCAAGTCGATTTGGCCGATGGGAAGGCCTGGTGGCTGCCTTCATTTCCGGCTTGATTCTGGTTGTCTACGCCTATTTAGATAGCGCTCCGTACTTTAACTGGTCCATGCTCACCGAAGCATCATTCCTGATATCTTTAGTTTCATTCCTTCTTGCGGCTTTGATTGTCGGTGAAATGCGAGGATTTAACAAAAGCTTTGAACGGGCAATCGTTAAAGAAAATTCGGACCTGAAAAAAGAAAACAGCAAATTAAAAGAGCAACTGGAAATTATTACAATTATAAAAGAGGAACTAGAAAATCGAATTGTTGGGCAAGAAGAGACCGTTCACTCCTTGTACCAGGCAACAAAATCACTGGAAACTTTAGATGAAAAACAATTTTATTCATCACTTACCCAGCTAACATCCCGGTTCACCGGGGCTACAAAAGTCTCACTTTATGTAATTGATTATCCAAATGATAATATAATCCGAGTAGCCAGGTACGGTTATGAGGATTCAGAAGATGTGTACCAGAAACTGCCTCTGAAATCCGATATTTTCGGGATGATTCTCAATTCAAATAAGCTCATGACCATAAAAGACATTTCTGATGATGACAAAATATTTGATACCTGGCAAAAATCTAAAAATAGAGCCTATGCTTATGTGCCTATTTCCATGGGTTCGGTCATTGTTGGAATTTTAACCGTCGATGACATTCCATTTCTCAAATTGAATATTTCGACGATTAGAATTTTAGCTATGATTGCCGAACTTGCCGTTCCGGCTCTCAAAAACATCATAAAGTACCAGGATCTTCAGGATATGGTCAAGATCGATCCGATCACTAATTTACCAAAATATGATTCCTTCGAAACAATGGCAAACGTTGAATTTACGAAAGCGGCACGATACAAGCTTGAATTTGCCATCTTAATCATTAAAGTTGACGGATTTGAAGTAATTGAACAAAAGCTTGGCCATGCAGTTCGGGTTGAAGCTGCAAAATGGCAAAGCCATACGTTCCAAACCCTATTAAGAACTGTCGATATTTTAGCAACCGGTAAACATTCCAGTGAGTTTATCATGTCTCTGCCATTTACAAATACCGACGGCCTTTTAACGGTAATCGATAGAATTAAAAAAATTCAAACGCAAGACGGAGTAGATAATACTTGGAATAAATATATAAAACTTTCATTTGGCGCTGCGACATATCACCCGTCAATAAAATCATTCGGCGATATGCTCAACCTTGCATATCATTCTCTTGAGCTAAATTCAAAAACTACACAAGTAACATCTGAGGAAGAAAAAGTCACTAAATCATGAATTGGGAACGATACCTACAACTTAAGCGACAACAGACACAATCTGATATTAGATTCCTGCCGGAAAACCAAAGCGAAGCCAAGCAAGCACTGGCGCTTGGAGTGATTGATATCAGTCAGTACGTGGAATTCTCATTGGGTATGGAGCCATTACTGGATACAGTCCATGATCCTGAACCGGATATTCGCAAAGAGGCGATCCGCAGAATTGCCGAACGTAGAACACCATTGTCAATCCAAATGCTTCATGGCATGTTATTAGATGAGGATGAAGAAGTCCGTTTGTATACGGCTTCAGAATTGGATCGACTAGAAGACGAAATGCAAAAGAGAATTCATAAGCTTCGAAAAGCTCTTGAAGAGGACCAAAACGATCATAGAAATCGATTCGAATTGGCCAAAACCTATATCGAATTTACCAGGTTATTGGTCACCAGTGAAGTCCTGGGAAATTTCTTCTTAAAAAAAGCTATCGAGTTATTAAATAAGAATTTTGATGACGGCGTCCATGATGCCAACCACAATCTCTATCGTGGCTGGGCTTTTCAATTGAAATCGAATTATGCCCAGGCGCTATTGGATTTAAAAGAAGCGATACGTCATGATAAGAGTTTGATATTGGCTTATATCGTTATGGCTGAAATCTACTTTCTCCGAGGACGATACGATTTTGTTAAAAAGATCATGAAAACCATGCCGGTACACCACCACCAGGTTGAGGAATATTATGCACATTTATACTGGGGAAATTAAGATTCAAAACATTTTCTCTACTTTTGTTTGGTTTTTGGCGTTCCTGGGTTTTACCGGCAGCGCATTTTCACAATCGAATCTGATTCCTCGAAAAATTCTAGCGTTGTACAAATCCAGTGAAGGGAATTCGGAACAACAAAACAATATTTATTTTAATGCACAACTACCGCTTAACAACCTGGGCCTGGTAGTCACTTATTCAGACGCCGAAGGGAATCTTCCGACACTGGATGAGATGAATGATTATCGTGGCATTATTTCCTGGTTTGGAAGCTCCGAAATGAGAGAGGCTGCACGTTACAGAAAATGGTTGATGGAAATGCTACAATCCGGGAAATATGTTGTAATCCTGGGTAATCTTGGAGCACACTTTGAGTTAGGGGCTTCATCTACTGAGAAGGATGATAAAGAAGTTCAAAGAATTTGTGATTACTTCGGATTGACCTATAACTACAACCAGCTAAAAAACCAAAATGTACAAATTGATTTTAAAAATGATCAGTTTTATGATTACGAGGCAAAATTCATTGAATTTAAACCTGAAACCATCGAAAACATTATCTCTGTTGATCCGCAAAACCAAGTCCTTTTATCTTTAACGGCAGATAATAAAAAGAGTGATATCGCAATTTTAACTCCAAATGGTGGATATATTCAGCAAGGAGCTATTTCAAAAATTGATACTAAAACTTACCATGCACAATGGTACATCGATCCCTTTAAATTTTTCGATAAAGCTTTCCACTGTGATGATTTACCCATTGCAGATATCAATACAACTTGTGGTTATCGGACTGCTTTTATTCACATAGATGGTGATGGATTTAGTACAATCTCCAAGATCAACCGATGGCACAATTGTGGAAAATTAACCAAGAATCGAATCTTAACCAAATTTGCATTTCCGTTTTCATTTTCTGTGATAGTAGCTGATGTTAGTCCGGCCTATAACGGAAACAATGATACCTTTGAAGCGGCACGAGAAATCTTCCGTCTTCCAAATGTAGAACCGGCTAGTCATGGCTTCGCACATCCACATGATTGGAGGACGGGAAAATTATCCTTGAAAGTCGATTCTTATAGCTATGATCCGGCTCTTGAAACTGTAGGATCAATCAAATATATTCAGGAGAACCTTGTCCCACCGGGAAAATCGGTGAAACTCTTTTTTTGGACAGGGATGTGCAATCCAAATCAATTAGAAATCGATCTTCTGGAGAATCAAGGTTTCTTACATATAAATGGCGGCGCTGGGAAATTGGATTTGGAACGGCCATCGATCAGTACGTTTTATCCCCCTTATGGCCAGGTTGGTAGCAAAATGAGAGTTAATTCCAGAATTAGCAATGAATTTGAATTTACCAATGGCTGGCAATGGCCTTATGATGGCTACTCTAATGTAATTAAATCGATTCAATTCACCGGTGGCCACAGACCGGTGGCTCCTGTAAATATTTATTTTCATCCATACATCGTTGAATGGAATGAAGGCTGGCAATCGCTAAGACAGGTTCTTAAATGGGCTGAACAGCAAGACCTAACTTTTGTTTATACTTCCGATTATATAAAATCAGTCAAAGACTTTATTAACACAAAAATTTACCAGGCAGATGAAAATGAGTATGTTTTCTTAAATGATGGAAATCTCCGGACAATTCGATTTAAGAACGAGATAAGAGAAGTTAATCTTTCTTTATCTGAAAATGTTATAGGTTTTACGAAAGACAAAGGGGATTTGTTGATCCATCTAAATGCCAGGAAAGAGCATAAACTCGTTTTTGGGGAACCCACTAAAACCATTCCGTATCTCAATTATGCCAACCAACTGGTGGATTCCCTGGAAACCCAGGGAAATGAAATATACCTGTATGTACGTGGTTATGGTAATTTTCATGCTACTTTAAAAAATCTTAGCCCGAATGCCTACTTTTCAATTAAAAAGTTACCGCTAAATTCTCAAACGAACAGTTATAAACAGGCCAGCGCTTTTTCACAACAGGAGTTCATCTATTCTACAATTCAATATTTAAAAAGCGATGAGCATGGAACCCTTTCATTTGAATCATTCATTACAAACTCAGGGAAAATTGTATTGAAGCCAAGTTCGTCAATCAACTATATGCTTTTGAAATCAAAGTACTGGATTTTTCTGGCTGCTGTTTTTGGCTTCATATTAGTTCAGATCAGACTGGAGCGTACCAATAAATTCAACCTGTTAACTTATATTTTGAGTAAAAAAAAGAAAAATGGCAAAGAATAGAAAAGTTAGAGTCTGCACAATCATAGAGGGCGCTTATCCTTACGTCTTTGGTGGAGTCTCCATCTGGTTGCAACAATTAATTTCCAATCTCCCAGAAGTGGAATTCGTTCTTTGGACGATTGTACCGAAAAAAAATCAACCATCGAAATTTAAATTTCCAAAGAATGTTGTCGATATGCATGAAGTTGTGTTAGAAAACAAACTAAAAAACCATACAAAAAGATATCACGTCAACAAACAGTGGAAGACGATTCACCAATTTCATGACAAAATGGAAAATGGAGAAATCTGTCAATTTGCAGAATTTTACAAGCAATTTTCCAGAAATGAACCAAATGCTTTATCGCTCGAGAATATTTTCAAAGATTTCCAAGGTTGGGAACTGCTTACGGAAAAATACAACAAGAACCACCCCATCATGCCTTTTATAGATTATTACTGGAGCTGGCGAGCGACCCATTTACCTTTATTGAAAATGTTTCAAGCTGAAATCCCGGATGCTGATATTTACCATGCGGTCTCTACCGGTTATGCCGGTTTGTTGGGCGCTATCGCCAAAGTCAATACCGGCAAACCATTCATTTTAACCGAGCATGGCATTTACGCCAAAGAACGTGAACTTGAGATTAATCAATCCAAAAATTATGCCGGTTATAATAATCGAATGTGGAAAAAAATGTTTCATTCACTGGCACAGATTGCATATGTCCATGCCGATAAAATTATTGCCTTATTCAAAAGAAACCAGGAATTACAAATCCATTTAGGGGCGCCGCAAGACCGCTGTGAAGTTATTCCAAACGGCATTCGCATTGAACAATACAAAGACATCCAACCTCACAAGCATAAGGGTTTTAATGTAGGTTTCATAGGTCGAATGGTTGCCATCAAGGATGTTAAGAGTTTTATCATGGCTGCTCGAATCATAAAGGATCAAATTAAAGATGCCCATTTCTATTTAATTGGACCACAGGAAGAACAAACGGAGTATTATAAAGAACTGTTGATTCTGGTTCAGAACCTGGATTTAAAAGATTCGGTTACATTTACAGGAAAGGTTGATGTGAAAAAGTTCTTCCCGATTTTAGATGTTCTTTGTTTATCAAGCATTAAGGAAGCTCAACCGCTTGCCTTAATTGAATCTCTCATGGCAGGTGTACCCATTGTTGCAACCAAGGTTGGTAATGTCGAAGATATTTTGTTAGATGATGGAATAGTTGTGCCGCCAAAAAGTCCGGAGAATATGGCAGATGGCGTGATGAAATTTGCACATAATTCCAAATATCGATTGGAATGTATTAAACGAGGTCGCGAAAGAGCTATTTTGGATTATGATCTTGACAGGCTTATTCACCGTTATGAAGAGATATATGAACAATATAATGTTCAGGAGAAAGCCAAATGGCTGGCATAGGCTTTGAGTTACAAAAGCTAATTCGAAAAGGCACATTGGTCTCTACAATCCAGGCCTTTATGTTTGGCTCTGTTTTGTCTGCTGGTCCAATGATATTAACAGTATTATGTATCGGGATCATAGGCTGGATCAGCTATGGCCTGTTTCACCAGGGTATACTTCAAGTTTTCTCTGTAACCATCGTTTACACGTTTGCGTTTTCATTAATCCTCTCGGGCCCTTTTCAACTGGTATTCACAAGATATGTCGCAGACAAACATTTTATCAAAGAGTTTAAGGATATTTATCCCGGATATTTTACTTCCACTGTATTAGTCATGGTATTGGCATTAGCGCTTGCTGTCCCATTCTATGTCTTATTGGAAGTTTGGACTCCGGTAGGCAACATACTTTTATATAAAATATTTGGCATAGCTGCTTTTGTTTTTCAATGCATCATTTGGCAATTAATGGGATTTGTCGGCACGACAAAAGAATATCAAAAAGTAACCTGGTCATATTTATTCGGAACGATCGTCAGTATACTCGTTTCTTTTCTATTAATCCCCTCGATCACCGTAGCAGGCGGGATGGCCGGTTTCTGTTCGGGTCAACTTTTAATCATTGTACTGCTATACCGAATAACCACTGTAGAATTAGAAAAAAAACAATATTGGCGTAAAGAATATTTTGTCTATCTGAAAAAGTACTATATCATCGCCTTAATTGGACTCTTTTTTAATATAGGCATATGGATAGACAAATTTCTATTTTGGGATCATTTCGAGGAATCCAATGGAACCTCTTTTTTCTTCACCTACAACTATTACGATGTACCCTATTTTTTGAGCTTTTTTAGTATTATTCCGGCGATGGCTTATTTTTTAATACTAACAGAAACCAATTTTTACAAAGCTTACTCTTCCTTTATGAAAGACATTCTTAGCCAGCCATTATTAATTGTCAAACAGCGGAAAAATGATATGATTACTACCCTCAAAGAGGGTATGCGGGGAATGCTAAAATTACAAAGTATAACCACTCTACTCCTGATTGTTTTTGCTGAGCAACTCCTTATTTTCCTGGGCTATCGCGGAGTTTCGATTTGGCTATTTCGGGTTTTACTTCTTGGAGCTTTCTTTCATGTAATTAATATGAATATTAATATCATTTTCCTCTATTATGAAATGAGAAAAAGAGCCTTGTATCTTACTATTTTGTTTGCAGCACTAAACGGTATTTTTACATATATCTCAATTCAATTGGGAATCCAATATTTTGGGTATGGATTTTTGCTCGCCGGAATATTAACCACTGCTATTTCCTGGCCGCTTTTAGTGTATTCAATGAAAAGAATCGATTTTTACATTTTCGCAAACCAGCCCATTGAGTCAGTTATCAATACTGATGATAAATGGAGGTTCAGGAGTAGTAAGGTTTTAGTTGATGAAGATTCACAGGAAACAAAAATAAAAAATAAACAACCAGAAATTAATTCATAAATATGGAAAGAAAAATGAAACAATATTTCAAAATTTCTGGAATCATATTTCTGTTCATTTCTTTGACAGTAAGTTTTGCAAGTGGAGATGATAAATATAGTTCAGTGAAGATATTATTTGAAAATGGTGAGTTTGGCCTGGCAAAAACCAAAATTCGGGCTCTAGCGGAATCAGGATCCATACCACTTAATTCTTTGCTGGAATTAAGTCAATTACTCGAGGCAGAGAATTTTTACCCCGAGGCAATTTTTTTACTTGATACACAAAAGCAACATCACCAAAATTCAACCCTGTTATTAGAAAGATTGGCCGAACTTTATACCGAATCCGATCAATCCATCAAAGCCATTGATGTTTACGAAGAATTAGTCAAAACAAACGAGAAAAAACGCGAGTATTGGCTGCAACTTGGGAAGATTTATTCATGGAATGAACAATCGGAACAAGCGATGCTTGCCTATGAAAAGGCAGTTACTCTGGATCCAAGTGATTTAAACACAATACGGCAATTGAGCCAGCAATACCAATGGAATGAACGCCCCAAAGCGGCTTTCGCATTACAGAAAGTTATTCTGAGGAAAAATCCCGGCGATCTTAATCTTTGGAAAGAGCATGGAATTCAAGCACAAGGATTAAATAGAAATGACGAAGCCATCGATGCGTTTAAGAATATTATCAAACGGGATTCAACCAATGCCGAAGCTTTTTTCCTGCTTGGAGAGACAGCCATGTGGAGCGACCGCCAGTCTGAAGCAATGATTAGTTTTAGGCAAGTACTAAAACTCGAACCTGAAAATCAAAAAGCGCGATTCTACTTGGCTCAGCTTAGTCAATATACACCATTTCAATGGATGAAAGCGAAAAAATCATATGAACACATTTTGTCTGTTGATCCCTATCATCAGGAAAGCACAAAACTTCTCCTGGAAATTCGACAAGATTATGGCCCTTTGTTTAATTCGTCTTTGAAATATTTGGATGACTCAAACAATCTACAATTAACCGAAGTCTCGGTTTTGCATAATAGATATGTCACTTCCCGGTGGCAATTACAAGCTGAGACAATATATCGACAACTTGAAGAAAAAAAATCGGTCGGTAAAGTGTTTTCTTATGGTCAAGGTTTAAAATTGGGAGGGACATGGTTTGTTCATCCGAAAACGCGATTTGTAACCACCGGGGGATATATTCGGTTCGACCAGGAAGAAACCTTTGGATTGTTTGAATTTCAACTGCAACAAACTCTTTCAGAGAAAAGTAGATGGCCGGGGCAATTATTTTCATCTACTTATGCGAGATATAATCAAGTACTGGATGGAGCTTTGGCTATCAGACAAAAGTTAAAAGCAAAAAGAATCGGCCAAAATATTTATTGGAAGCCTAACACCAATACATTAATCAGTGGCGATGTGCAGAAAAGTTGGTATTCTGATAATAATCAAAAGCTGGAATTGTACATCGAATCTGAATATCGATTCTTTTCCGGAAACCCTTCCCTATTTTTGAATGCAGTTTATGCTTACCAGGATATGAATCTTTTTTACCCCGAATCCGAACCTTATTGGACACCTAAAAATTTCTGGACTCGATCACTCGGCCCAAGTGTCCAGGTTAAATTGGGGAAAACAATCATAACTAAAGTAGGTTACTCCCTCACTCAACAGACAGGCAACGAAACTGCCAATAACTGGATGGCAAACTTTATCTGGCAGCCGAATAATTTTTCTTTATTAAGAATTTCCTATCATGACTATGGCTCTAATTTCTATGCATACAGAAGTTTTGAAGGGCAGTTTTCATATCGGTTTTGATTTCGGAGTTTTGACTCAATTAAAATTACAACCCAATTTTAAATTTCAATCACTCTACTCATCTTGTTTAGAATGAGTTTACAATTTCAAGTTGTGATTGAAAAATAATTTTGTTAATTTGTTTATAAACGTATTGCAAAATTAGTAAATGGTTGTTCAAAAAATTAGAGGCGAAAATGTTAGGATTCGATCGGATAACTTTTGATCCAAATGTGATGAGTGGACGGGCTTGCATAAGGGGAATGAGAATAACAGTTTCCTTAATAGTAAATTTGGTAGCTAATGGTATGACTGTCAAAAAGATTATGGAAAGTTATCCATACCTTGAAGCAGAAGACATTTATGAGTCGTTGAAATATGCTGCCTGGTTAACAGATGAAGGAATTTTTCCACTAGAAAAAGCTACTGCATGAAATTTCTTGCAGATATGGGTATTTCCCCAAAAACAGTAGACTTCTTAATTGCACTTGGATTCGAATCTATCCATCTTAGTGCTCTCAAATTAAATAAAATGCTGGATTCTGAAATTCTAAATAAGGCAAAAAATGAAGGTTTCATCCTATTAACCCATGACCTTGATTTCAGTGAATTGGTTGCAGCTAGTAAAGCAAAATTACCAAGTGTGATTATCTTTCGATTGAGAAATATGCAACCAAATAATGTTAATTCTACGCTAAAAAAAATTGTAACTAACCACTCCTCAGCGCTCAAGCAAGGAGCGATTATAAGTGTAACTGACAGCCAAATACGTGTTCGTCAACTTCCAATTAAAAGCATTTAGTCTTTCACCAATAAATATTCCGCAATCCTAAATCCCCATTCGTAAATCATTTTGATTTCGGAATTCGGAGTTCGGAATTTAGAATTTATTTTGATTAATTTGGAAATTTAGAAATTCTTCTATTCATTTCTCTTTATTTTTTCTAGCTGTTTTGATAGATGCAATGATAATCGATACTATCTCATTAGCTTCTTCCATCAAATCTTCAATTCGATTCTGAGGAATAACTTTAGATTCAACCAATAATTCTAACTAAAATAATGATTCGTCAGCTTCTTCTTCAGATAAATTATTCCGCAATCCCAAATCCCCATTCCACAATCCTAATTCCCCATTCGTAAATCATTTTGATTTCGGAGTTCGGAATTTATTTCGATTAATTTAGAAATTTAGAATTCTATTCCCTCCTATTAGATAAGTTATTCCGCAATCCCAAATCCCCATTCCGCAATCCTAATTCCCCATTCCGCAATCCTAATTCCCCATTCGCAAATCATCATTTTTTCGGTTTCATCATCTGTAATACTTTTCTCAATTCCGGTCTGGGTGCAATTTCAGCCAAATAATTAAATTGCCCGGCCAGTAACCGCTCTCCACCATCGATGGTAATGCAATCACCTGTTAGGTAAGGTGAAAGATCCGACATCAAATAAACTGCAAGATTGGCTAATTCATAATGCTCACCATAACGTCCCATAGCAATCCGTTTTTTGAATTTTTCTTCCGTTTCTTTGTCGGGCATTAATCGAGTCCAAGCCCCTTCCGTTGGAAACGGACCGGGAGCAATAGCGTTTAATCGAATTCCATAAGTCGCCCATTCAAAAGCCAGAGATTTGGTCATGGCAAGCACACCTGCCTTTGCACACGCGGATGGCAGTACAAATCCACAACCACTTTCAGCATATGTTGTTACGATATTCAGAATTGTACCGGACTTTTTTGATTCGATTAATCGTTTGCCGAAATGATGTGTTGCATTGAATGTACCATGAAGAACGATATCAACAATGGCTTTGAATCCATTAGGACTTAAATCCTCTGTTGCGCTCAAAAAATTGCCAGCAGCATTATTTACCAATCCGTTTAATTCCCCAAATTCGTCGATTATGCGCTCTATCATTTTTCCGACTCCATCATAATCACGAACATCTATGGAATATGCAAATACCTGCGATCCGATTTTATTTAATTCATCAGCTGCTTTGTTAAGCTTATCCTGGTTTCGCCCACAAATCGCCACTTTAGCGCCAAATTTAGCAAAATGTTTTGCCATGGATAAACCCAATCCGCTGCTGCCACCCGTGACAAGTATCGATTTTCCATTCAAAGTGTTTTTCTCAAACATAACTCACCTCGTAATTTCTTGGATTCATTTGAAAGTGGTCATACTAATCGATGATAAATTAACCTTGTAACAAATTTAACCTTGTATTTTCAATGATCTAATTTAAATCACCAAATAAGGTTATCAAGTTGAATTATATTATTATAATTCAGTTAGGCTAATTTGAATACTATTTTGCTTTAAAACCAATGAAAAAATTCATACCTTTGAACCTTATATTAATTAAATCTTGTCACTATTTTAAATTATGAAAATCAAAATATTTTCATTCCTTAGTTTTAGGAGTTCAAACCAATGTCTACGCAAACAAGCATGACCCATTCAATATATAGTATCCATCCTGCTGTAGCTTATGCACAGGCAATTATCAGGAATCTTCCGGATAAGACCGGCAAGTCAATCGAGAATTGGATCGAGCTTGTAAATCAATCCGGGGTAAATGGGGTAGAAGAGCGCCGAGATTGGCTGAAAAAAGAACATAAACTCGGGAGTACAACCGCCATGTTGATTGCGGAACGTTCCGTAGGTAAGACATCCGAAGATACGGATTCAAATGAATATTTAAAGATAGCAGAATTTTATGTGAAGGAAATGTATGCCGGCCCTAAATCCGGACTTCGTCCGATCCATGATAAATTGATCAAGTTAGGCCAGTCTCTTGGCAATGACGTTAAAATATGTCCGTGCAAAACAATCGTACCTTTTTATCACCAAAATGTTTTTGCACAAATTAAGCCCACAACCCGCACGCGGATTGATTTCGGATTAGCATTAAAAAAATACCAGGATTCATTTTCGGATCGATTGATCGATACCGGAGGAATTGCGAAGGGAGATCGTATTACTCACCGATTTGCCATCTCATCAATTGAAGATATTGATGATGATGTGAAAAGATGGTTTAAAATTGCATATGATCTGGATGCTTAGTTCATTTTTCTCGAGTAATTTTCAAACCAGTCAATTGAACTAGGAGTAACTATGGAAAACGATTTTCCTACTGCAGGAGTTGAACTAACACTATTACTTGTTGTTAGTGATATCTAAAAATCAAACTGGTTTTACAGTGATGATCTTGGGGCTAAAGTTTATCGGGAATATGGAGGCACATCCCGTTCTAAACTTTCAAAGCAGTTGGATACTTTTGGTCACCAGTGGTGAGCCAACAGAAGATAAGCCGGATGTCACTTTTTCTACACCTGCTGATCCTAACTTAGCTGATCACAAGTTCGAGCCTGGCAGGCTTCATTCGTTAAACCCAACAATAACAAATAATTATGAATTGGCGATTAGGATTTAAACCTCAATATATTACATATGGCCAGGTGTCGTATGGGTGTCGGGCATTGACACCCGATGAATCAGTTAGCCAAGCTAACAGGGGTCTCGTACGCACCCGAAATTATATCAGGGTGCAAGTGCAGCCTGGATAGGATCCGGGAGGAGCGGAAGGGTTAAGGGAAGGAGGAATATTGGCGAGCAAAGAACTAGCACTCATTTAAATATTGGAAATACTTATCTCTTGTCATATTTGCTGTACGCATATTGCTTCTAATAATGTCGACGCCAATGCTTTTATATTTGGGGATTATAACAGGTCTCAGTACACCTTCTTTCGAAAGTACTATATGACCCCACTTTCTCTTTCAAATCTAAAACCATTTTTTTCAAAAATACACTTGAGAACTTGCCACCTAACTGGGGACAGCCTGGGCATTGTAAACCCCTTTGTTTACTTCAAATGGAATTGGAACATCAATATATTTGTCGAAATCACGTTTTGTTGGTTTAGTAGAAGCAGGGGCAAATCCGCATTCTTTTAATACCTCGAATAAGGTTTCTCTTTCGAAGCATGATATAAAAAATAATGACAATGCATCTATTAAATTCTCAAGCGCTTTATTTTCAGTTTTACCCTGAGACACAACGTCTAATAATGGACAGCAAGAAATGTAATACACCCCTTTCTTCTTGACAGTTGCCGGTAGTTTTACGCTAAAATTAACAATCGAAGGCTGTGTTCTTCTTATATCACTCCTTCTTTTTTGTTTGTAGTTAATCTATTTACCTCCTTACTATTATCGACTGTTTACAGGTTTTTTTTATTCACCATGAATAACAGTTGAAAGATAATGTAAAGTAATGTAACCTAATGTAAAGCAGTCGTAAGCTAACCTACCTAAGTACTAAAGTCAAGGACAATTGCATAAAGTACACATTTCACAATGCTATTAACAACCCATAATTGACACCTATATGACACCCAAGCCGAATTATACTAATTTAAGAAATGTTAGAAATGAAATTTAGGTTATTTAAAACAATGACTAAGGTGACACCTATTTGACACCTGAAAAATAAGCTATAATAAGCTTCATATAAGTGATGTAAATCAAAATGCCTGAAACAATCACAGAAATTCGCAGGGGTGCTTATTATGATTCTGTTGTTCTAATGCAGTTACAAGCATCCCTTAATTCGCTACCGGGTATCGTGAATGTCGGCGTAATGATGGGAACTGCAATAAACAAAGACATACTAAAGCAAAACGGACTATTAACAGCCGAAGCTGAGTCTGCTCAAGCTGACGATCTCATAATCAGTGTAAAGGGTTTTGATCAAACCGCCGTCAAATCAGCATTAAGTCAAATCGATCCACTTCTATCTAAACGAAGCGGTAGTTTAGATCAAAATTATTTACCCAAAAGCCTCGGAGCAGCAGCCAAGATGTTACCAGGCGCAAATTGGGTACTTGTTTCTGTACCTGGGCAATATGCTGCTGATGTCGCTTTTCAAGCACTTCGCATGCATAAACATGTCTTTCTATATAGTGACAATGTTCCCGTAAAAGACGAACTCTCTCTAAAGAAAGAGGCTGCAAGCCAGGGCTTATTGATTATGGGTCCGGATTGCGGAACTGCGATTATCAATGGAGTCGGCCTTGGCTTTGCCAATCAAATCAGGCAAGGACCCATAGGACTTGTGGGAGCTTCAGGAACCGGTTTGCAGCAGGTATCTGCCTCGATCCATCAATTGGGCAGCGGGATTACTCATGCTATAGGAACCGGAGGAAGAGATCTAAGTAAGGACGTTGGTGGCATAACCGCATTCCAGGCCCTTAACCTACTAAGTCGTGATCCCGAAACAAAGAGTATCGTTCTCATCTCAAAACCGCCTTCAGAAAAGATTGCCGCTAAATTGTTACAAACTGCTATGAAAATCAATAAACCTGTTGTGATCAATTTCATCGGACATATTATTCCCCCCGATGCAAAAATGGGTAATAATATTCACTTTGCAACATCTTTGCAAGAAACAGCAAAACTAGCTACTAAACTTGTTAATTCCAAGATCGATGCCGATTCATCTAAACAAATTCAATGGGCTGAATTCACTTCACAGAAATGCTATGTCCGGGGATTGTTTTCCGGTGGCACCTTAGCTTATGAAACATTGCTCATTCTGCAAAATTATTTACCCGCTGTATATTCTAATATTCCGTTGAAGAAAGAATTCAAGTTACCGGAATCAAATACAAGCAAAGAGCATACGATCATCGATCTGGGTGAAGATGAATTTACAGTCGGACGCCCCCATCCAATGATGGATAATACTCTTCGTTTAGAACGTCTCTCTCAGGAAGCTAACGATCCCGAGGTTGCCATGATCCTTTTGGATGTGGTCCTGGGTCATGGATCCCACCCGGATCCTGCCGGTGAATTATCTCCTGCTATTGAAAAGGCTCGCGCTAACGCCAAAAATACCGGACGAGAGTTAGAATTCGTGATAGTATTGGTTGGCACAGATGAGGACCCCCAGGATATAAACTCACAAATGAAACAATTAAAAGATGCCGGCGCACATGTTGAGACTAATATTAGTTCTGCAGCCAAATATGTCGGCGAGCGTTTGCAGGGTTTATCACCTCCGGAAATTTATCCGGAAGTTGATTTAACTGTTCTTGAGCAGCCGATGAAAGCCATCAATGTCGGATTGATGTCGTTCACCGAGAGCCTTCAGAATCAAGCAGCAACAGTTGTGCATGTAGATTGGCGCCCACCGGCGGGAGGCAATGAGGATTTAATAGCAATTCTGCAGCGGATGAAAAATAAATAGGCTAAAGAAAAAGACATAAAAGACTAGCGAAACTTCTCCTCAAACCGCCAAAAAAAACAAGCTTTATAAACTCGAAATGCTAATATCGAAATCCCAAACAAATTACAAAGATACAATTCCAAATACACCAAACAAAACGAAGAAACCTACAGAAGAGAATAAATGAGTTTTGCCCGGTTTTTAATTTTGTAAATTGGAATTTTAGATATTGTTTAGATTTTAGGATTTCGAATTTCAAATCAAAGTAATTTTATTTCATCGCAAAAAAACTTGACGCAAAATCAAAGTTGTTTTTCTGATGAAACATTTAATCAAAGTTAATAATTGGAGCCATTTATGAATATTGAAAAAGCAAATAACGAAGCCACCGAAAAAATGATGGAATCCCGAGCCGTACTAACCGGTTTGGGAAAAGCCCGTGATGTAATTCCGGGAATGGCGGATAACCTGCTGCTGCATGCCGGACCGCCAATTACCTGGGCTCGAGCTTCGGGACCCATGCGCGGAGCCATCACCGGTTCACTTATCTTTGAAAACAAAGCAAAAGATGAACAGGAAGCGCAAGTGCTCATCGAAAGTGGTGAATTTAAACTTGAACCATGCCACCACTACCAAACTGTGGGACCGATGGCAGGTGTTACTTCGCCGTCTATGTCGGTTTATATTATTGAAAACAAAACTTATGGTAATCGTGCATTTTCTAATCTGAATGAGGGCTATGGAAAAGTCTTGCGTTATGGCGCCTACGACCAGGAGGTCCAAACTCGTTTGAGATGGCTGGAGGATGTTATGGCTCCGGTATTGCATGATGCCATACAGTCAGCCGGAGGTATCGATATAAAGGCGCTGCTCTCTGAGGCGCTGCACATGGGCGATGAAGGACATAACCGCAATAAAGCAGGATCCATTCTTTACCTCAAGGCATTGGCGCCCCATGTTGTTAAAGTGTGCAAAGACAGTGAAACCGCAGCCAAAGTTCTGCAAACAATTGGAGACAATGCTTTAAGTGTCCTGAATCCGGTAATGGCTGCCTGTAAAGTTATGGCAGATGCCGCCCACGGCGTTGATGGCAGTACAATAATTACAACAATGGCACGGAACGGTACGGATTTCGGCATTCGGGTGAGTGGATTGGGTGATCGATGGTTCACCGCACCGGCACAGATTCCCAAGGGACTCTACTTCCCGGGTTATGGTGATGATGACGCTAACCCTGATATCGGTGACAGCACAATAACCGAGACTGCAGGTATTGGCGGATTCGCTATGGCTTCTGCTCCGGCAATCGTAACTTTTGTAAGTGGCTCGGCTCAAGACGCCTTGAACGCAACTCTGGAAATGTATGAAATCACTTGCCGGGAACATAAATATTTTACTATTCCTCCCCTGGATTTTCGCGGGACACCTACCGGCATCGATTTGCGGTTGGTGGTTGAAACAGGTATAAGTCCACGTGTAAACACAGGTATCGCGCATAAAGAACCGGGTATCGGTCAAATCGGGGCTGGACTGGTACGGCCGCCAATGAAAATATTTGAACAGGCGTTAGTTCACTTTGCACAAGAATACAATATTTAGGCTGCACAAATTTCATCTTTAATACCTTTGTGCGCATTAGATTGAGACATGTCATCCCGTTATGATGGGATCTTGTTAAAAAACAACACCTTACATAAACCATAACAAGATTCCTACAGAATGACAAAAAGTTGAACGTTATTGCGTGTTTGTGATAATATTGTTTTCACACAGCCTCTGAATCGCGGGGCTAAAATCGTACCTTTATTTTAGGATTAACACGTTGGCGCTATTGCAATAGCAGATTCAAACTGTCAAAATCTTTGTTGCATAATCTGTTTTTTGATATTTTAAAATAATACGCACAACTGGTTCTTTAAAAAATATGATCATTCGTCTAACCAAAGGAAACAACAAGCCGGACACACTCACTTGTGTACGAACTGACGGAAGTACAACCTGGACAAACCTTCACCCAAATATGTTCCAGCATGATTTAATGCATTATGCCGTAGAAACCACGCTTGGACTGCAAAATTCATTTTTTGGCCAGGTTGCAAGCGGGATTGATATCAGCGAATTTAATAAGCCAACAAATCAGCGCGGTTTCGAAATCCCTGTTGAAGCGATACAAACCGAATATATTGTTGGATTGTTGCAGGTTGAACTTTCGGATGGCGCTGTTTTCGAAGATTTCAATGACCAGCTTCAAAAGAGCCTCGCGAATAAAAACATCCCAATTCCTGAACAGCTAACAGAGGCAGCCTTAGATGATATCCGGACTAAATTTAAGCAGCTTCTAAGACAATGGGCGGCGTTACAACCGGGTGATTACCTTAAGTTGACATTTTTAGAATAAGGGTAA